>JADLEZ010000304.1 GCA_020845855.1 Burkholderiales bacterium | reverse complement strand
GATGAACGCGGCCTACAAGCTCGATGCCAGGCGTGGCATGGACAAGATCCGGCCGAGGAATCCCGCTACCGCGGCGGCGGCGGCGGCATGCCGAGTTGCGTGGCCAGCGTCGAGTACCGCGCATGCGTGCGCTCCTCGAGCACGAGCCGCATGAAAGGAGCTCGGGCATCGGCATTGTAGTGGTTGATCGCGCCACGCATGTTTGCTTCCTCGATCTCGCTCAGCTCCACGGTGACTCGCGTTCGCACTTTCGCGCCATTGCTGCTTAGCACCGTGCCTTGATAGTTCCGCTGCGCGCCTTTGAAGACCAGGGTAAACGCCGCGGCCGGGTCGAAGTGAGGACCGAACGACCAGGGGTCGACGGCGAGCGTCACCGGGGCCACCACGTCGTTGCAGAAGCTGAAGCCCGCGCGCGTCTGCACGAGCTTGACGTCGTACTGCGTCCCGTTCTGCAGCACCGCAAACGACGAGCTGCAGATGAACGGCATGCCCGCGGTCGGCACGACACGGGCATACAGGATCGACTCCGATGCGCGGGCATCGCAATGCTCCCGCCACAGCATCAGGTCGAACGCATCGTTCGCCCCCCAAGACGCTTCCAGAACGCCGGCCGCGTACCCGTCACGGGGCGCCGCCGGCAATGGCAGGGCGACTGCGCACGCGGGTGTCTCGGGCGTGCGCGCCGCCGCGAACTCGCGCAGGTGATCCGTGAACAGGCGGTTCGCCTTCGCGTAGTCCTCGCTTTCGCCCGCGGTGGCCGGCCCGCCCAGCAGCAGCGAACTTGCCAGCAGTGCGCCGCGCAGCAGGATACCGATCCCCCGGGCAGCCCGACATGCGACTCGACTCCCGGGACGAGTGAACGGTTGCTGCTCGGCGACTCCCATTGCGTCCTCCTCGATTTTCGCGCAGGTCCGGAAAGCACGGCCCGATATGATCTCACGCCCGCGAGGACTCGCGGGCGTCGAAGGACCCGACCTCGTTGGACGGTCTGGGGCTCGACTGCCGCCCACCCTGCTTATGCGCGGCGGCGGCGATGCGGGCCGTGAGCGCGAATCCAGCGGCCGATGGCCGGCCACGCTCCCTCGAGCGTTCGCTTGCTCATGAACAGGCCGATGTGGCCGCCTGGCACCAGCTCGCGCGCGATGTCGCGCTTCGCTGTTCCGACCAGCGATTCGGCGCGAAACGTTTCCTCGCGCGGCGTGATGTCGTCGTCCTCGCCGGCAAGCAGATACAGCGGCAGGGCGATGTCGCGCAGGTCGATCTTGCGGCCAAGTGCCACGAAGCTCCCCTTCGCGAGCCGGTTCTCCTTGAACAGCTCCTCGATCGCCTGCAGGTAGAAGCGGCCGGGCAGGTCGATCGGACTCTCGTACCAGCGCTCGAACTTCTCGGTGCGCTCGAGGTAGTTGCGATCTTCGATGTGAGTGTACAGGTCGAGATACTTGTCGAGATACTGCTGCGTCGGATGCATGCTCTTCCAGCCCGCCAGCATGAACGCGCCGAGCATGCGTCCGTTGCCGAGGCGGACGATGTTTTCGAAGAAGCGCAGGGGCAGCTCGTGCGCGATGGCGTTGATCGCGCCGTCCCCGGCGGCGGTGTCGATCGGCGCGCCGGCCAGCACCATCGATTGGACCTTGCCCGGGAATCGCGCGGCGTACATGGCGCACAGCCATCCGCCTTGGCAGAGTCCCACCAGGTGGGCCTTGCCTCCGCCGTCATCGACGACCACGTTGAGCTCGGAGAGGTACTTGTCGATGTCGTAGTCGCGCATCGCATGGGTCGCGCTGCGCCAGTCGGTGACCAGTACGCGATGCAGCCCGGCCGCGTGCAGTGTCTCGACCAGGCTCTGTCCCTTGGCGAAGTCGGCGATGGTCGCGCTGTGTCCGGCATAAGGCGCCGCCACCACCACCGGCATCCCGCCGGCACTCTGTGCACCACTCGCGAAGTCGCGCACGCGCATGGTATCGAGCTCGCGCAGCACGCGATTGGGGGTCACCCAGGAGGGCTCCGGCGTGGCTTCGATCTTCGCCACCTCGGCGACGAATTTTACGTTCTCGTCGAGCCAGGCGAGGCCCGATGCGCCGAGCTCGATGCCGGCGGCGAGCGGCCAGAACCAGGGAACGCTGTGCTCGTGACGCGGAATCACCGTCACCCGATCGCGCCCCGGGGGCGGCTTCGAAGCCGATGGTGCGTCCGTGCCCTGCGCTGCCGCCGCCGCGCGGATCGCCGGGGTCATGCCTTCTTCGCCCACGCGATGCAGTAGCCGTCGGGGCTGATCTTGCCTTCGACGATCGTGCAGGCGTCGGGTGGGACGAACTGCAGGCAGTTGCTGCACTTCTTGTCCGCGTTAGGGTGATCCTGGTACTTCATGGCGGCCTTCGGCACCTTTCCCTGTGCCGAGGCGCGCTCGCTGGCCAGGAGTCCGGCACACGTCGCGCCCGCGAGCGCAACGGCAGACCTCAATACGGAGCGACGGGTGCAATTCAGGTTGCTGCGCATGATAGGAGCCTCATCGGTGGATGTTGTGGTTAGCGGTGGATGTTGTGGTTAGCCGTGCACGCGGTGGTCGACCAGGTCCTTGACCACCTTCGGATCGGCAAGGGTGGAGACGTCGCCCAGGTGCTCGTAATCGCCTTCCGCGATCTTGCGCAGGATGCGGCGCATGATCTTGCCGGAGCGGGTCTTCGGCAGGTAGGGCGCCCACTGGATGAGGTCCGGCGTTGCGATGGGACCGATCTGCGTGCGCACGCGCGCGGCGAGCTCGCGGCGGAGCTGCTCGGTCGGCTCGACGTGCACCTTGAGCGTGACGTAGGCGTAGATGCCTTGCCCCTTGAGGTCGTGCGGATAGCCCACGACGGCGGCCTCCGCCACGCACGGATGCGCCACCAGCGCGCTTTCGATCTCGGCGGTGCCCAGGCGGTGGCCCGATACGTTGATCACGTCGTCGACGCGGCCGGTGATCCAGTAGTAGCCGTCTTCGTCGCGCTGACAGCCGTCGCCGGTGAAGTACTTGCCCTCGAACCGGCTGAAGTACTGCTGCTGCATGCGCTGCGGGTCGCCGTACACGCCGCGCATCTGGCCGGGCCACGAGTCGGCGATGCACAAGTTGCCGCTGCCCGCGCCTTCGATGACCTTGCCGTCGTCGTCGACCAGTTGCGGCCGCACGCCGAAGAACGGCCACGCCGCCGATCCCGGCTTGAGCGGGGTGGCGCCCGGAAGCGCCGAGATCATGATGCCGCCGGTTTCGGTCTGCCACCAGGTATCCACGATCGGGCAGCGACGCTCGCCGACGACGTTGTAGTACCAAAGCCACGCTTCGGGATTGATCGGCTCGCCGACCGAACCCAACACGCGCAGCGACCGCCGCGACGTCTTCTTCACCGGCGCGTCACCCTCGCGCATCAGCGCGCGGATCGCCGTGGGCGCGGTGTAGATGATGTTCACCGCGTGCTTGTCGCAGACCTGCCACAGGCGCGATGCGTCCGGATAGGTGGGCAGGCCCTCGAACATCAGCGTGGTCGCGCCGTTGGCGAGCGGCCCGTACACGATATAGCTGTGGCCGGTCACCCAGCCCACGTCGGCCGTGCACCAGTAGATCTCGCGGTCGCGATAGTCGAAGGTGTACTGATGCGTCATCGCGCAGAACACGAGATAGCCGCCGATGGTGTGGACCACGCCCTTGGGCCGGCCGGTGGAGCCCGACGTGTAGAGGATGAACAGCGGATCCTCGGCGCCCATTTCCTCGGCGGGGCAGTCCGGCGAGGCCTTGGCGACGAGCTCGTGGTACCACAGGTCGCGCCCGGCGCTCCACGGCACGTCACCGCCGGTGCGCTTGACCACGATGCAGCGCTTGACGGGTGCCTGTCGCGTCGCGGCGTCGGCGTTGACCTTGAGCGACACCGCGCGCCCGCCGCGCATGCCCTCGTCGGCCGTGATCAGCGTATCGGACTGGCAGCCCTGGAGCCGGCTCGCCAGCGCGTCGGCCGAAAAGCCGCCGAACACCACCGAGTGGGGAGCGCCGATCCGGGCGCACGCCAGCATGGCGATGGCCGCTTCCGGAATCATCGGCAGGTAGATCGTCACCCGATCGCCGCGCGCCACGCCGAGCGTCTTGAGCGCGTTGGCGAAACGTGCCACCTCGTCGTGCAGCTCGCGATAGGTGATGATGCGCTGCTCGGCCGGGTTGTCGCCCTCCCAGATGATCGCCGCCTGATCGCCCCGCATCGCGAGGTGGCGGTCCACGCAGTTGTGGCAGGCGTTGAGCGTTCCATCGTGGTACCAGCGGATGTGGAGGTCGCGGCTCGCGAACGAGACGTCCTTGACAGCCGTATACGGCTTTACCCACTCGAGGCGTTTGCCGTGCTCGCCCCAGAACGCCACTGGATCCTCGACCGACTGCCGGTACATCGCCTGATAACGCCCGGCATCGATCAGGGCCCGCGCTGCCCATTCGCGCGGCACGGGAAACACTTCGGAGTTCGACATGCTGATTCTCTCCTGCGATGGTGCGGTTGCACGGTCACGCCACCCCATGCGATGGCGTATGGCGCCCTTTCGGGGACACGCAAGTTCATGGTAGGGCGGGCCTCGCCGCGGCGCGGCCGGGAAGCCATGACATGCCTTGTAGGCAATCCTTGACGCGCGAGGTGGGGGAATCGACGTTACGTCGCCACTTCGACCACCACTCGCGTGCCCTGCCCGGGCGCCGATTCGACGCGCAATTGCCCGTCCGCGGCCTCGGCGCGCTCGCGCATGATCATGAGTCCCCAGGCCGGATGATCGGCCTGCTCGCAGGCCGCGAGATCGAAGCCGCAGCCATCGTCGATGACACTCAGGCAAAAGCGGTCCGCTTCCGGCGCGAGGCGTACCCACACGTGCTGCGCGCCGGCGTGCCTGGCGACGTTGGCGAGGGACTCCTGCACGATGCGGAAGAGGGTCAGCTCCACGGCCGGCGCCAGGCGCGGCGCGGGGTCGCGACCCACCACCGCGACGATCAGGCGCGTGCGCCGGCCGAACTCGGCGGCGTACCAGCGCAGCATGGCGGCCAGCCCGTAGTCGTCGAGCACCGCCGGGCGCAACTCGGTCATCACGCCGCGCATGCTCTCGATCGTCCGCTCGACCAGATGCAGCGAATCGTCGAGCCGCGAGCGCACGCTCGCCGCCGTGGCCGGCCCCAGCGCCCCCTTCATGATGCTCAAGTTGATGTTGAGCGCGGCGAGGTTCTGGCCGACGCGATCGTGCAGCTCATGGCCCAGCGCGCGCCGCTCGTCTTCCTGCACCTCGACCGCCCGCCGCGACATGCCTTTGAGGCGTTGCGCGTAGCGGCTCGCCTGCTCCTCCGCCTGCTTGCGCCGCGTGACGTCGAGCAGCGTCACGCGATAGCGCAGCACGCTGCCCTCGGTGAACGACTTGACGTGCGCCTTGACGTTGCGGGTGCGCCCGTCGCGTCCCCTCAATTCGAGCGGCGCCTCGCGCGCGCCGGCGCCGGCCGTGCCTCGAGCGAGCGTGTCGAGCAACGTTGCGACGCAGTCATCGGCGAGGTAAGCCAGTACCGAAGCGCCGACGAGATCGGCGCGCGGCCGTCCCAGCAGCCGCGCCGCCGCTGAATTCACTTCCTCGATGCGGGCCGCCTGGTCGAGCACGAGGTACCCCCAGGGCAGGAACTCGCAAAGCTCCCGGTAGGCATCCCCACCTTGCTCGGTGGCCTCGGGCAGCTCGATCACGATCGCCTACTTCACCGCGCCGCGGGTGACTCCGGCGACGAAGCCATCGACGAAGAAGTTGTAGAGGACCGCGATCGGCACGCTCACGATCAGGCACGCGGCCATCAGCGAGCCCCAGAAGTAGACGTCGCCGCGCACCAGGAAGGTGGGCACGCCGACGCTTACCGTGTAATGCGAGGAGCTGGTGATGAACGTCAGTCCGTAGACGAACTCCTGGGTCACCAGCGTCAGCGTAAAGATGACGCAGGCGAGCACACCCGCCTTGGTCACCGGCAGCACGACCTTCACGAAGGCGCCGAGCCGCGTAAGGCCGTCGACCATCGCGGCTTCCTCGATGTCGCGCGGCACGCTGCGGAAGAAGCCCATCATGAGCCAGGCGCAGAACGGCACCGTGAAGCTCGGGTAGACGAGCACCAGCGACCACAGCGAATCCTGCAGCCCGAGGTCGGCGATGATGCGCGAGAAGGGAATGAACAGGATGGTCGGGGGTATCAGGTAGGTGAGGAAGATCGCCACCCCGAGCGTGCGGCCGCGGCGTCCGGACAGGCGCGCCAGCGCGTATCCCGCGGGCAGCGCCAGCACCAGGGTGATCACCGACACGGCCGCGCTGACGATTACGGTGTTGATGATCCACTGGCCGAACTGCGTGTCGTAGAAGAGCACGCGCAAGTGCTCGAGCGTCGGCGGCTGGTTGAACCACAGCGGATTGGCGCTCACGTCGAGCAGGTCCTTGGTGCGCTTGAACGCGGTGATCGCCATCCAGTAGAACGGGAAGGCGAGGAACACCACGAACGCGGCGAGCAGCAGCGTGTGGCCGGTGCGCAGTGCGACGCGTCGGGTATCCATCGGGCTAGACCTGGGCTAGACCACCTCGGCGCGGCGCGCGAGGTTCAGGAACAGGATGGCGACCGCGGCGAGCACCGGGAACAGGAACAGCGAGATCGCCGCACCGGTCGCAAGATCGCCCCCGTCCACGCCAGTGAAGTAGGCATAGCTTGCGAGCACCTGGGTCGTGTCGAAGGGGCCGCCGCGCGTCAGCACGTAGACCACGATCATGTCGGTGAAGGTGAACACGATCCCGAACAGCAGCGCCACCAGCATCACCGGCATGACCAGCGGGATCTGCACCAGGAACAGCCGCCGCATGAAGCCGGCGCCGTCCACCTGCGCGGCCTCCAGCACGTCCTGCGGAATGGCGGTGAGTCCGGCGAGAATGAGCACCGTCGCCAGCGGCAGCAGGCGCCAGACGTTGACCAGGATGATCGACAGCATGGCCAGATCCGGCTGTCCGAGCCACACCGGGCTGTAAGCCGGCGGGATGAGATGCAGCGCGTGCAGCGTCCAGGTGAGGATGCTGTAGATCGGGTCGAAGATCCACAGCCAGCCGATGGCGCTGAGCGAGATCGGCGCGACCCACGGCAGCAGGATCAGCAGCCGCACCAGCCAGCGGCCGCGGAATGGGTGCTGCAGCGCCATCGCCAGGACCTTGCCGAGGACCACCACCAGGATCTGCGATGCGACGGCGAACACGGCGGCGTTTTGCAGCGCACGCCAGAAGGTCGGGTCGCTCATGATTCTCGCGAAATTGCGCAACCCGGCAAAGTGAAGCTCGGTGCTGCCCACGGTGGCGTCGCTGAAGCTGTAGTAGACGCCGAGCAGGAACGGAAAGCCGACCAGCGCGGCGATGTAGATGATCGTGGGCGCGAGCAGCACGCTGCCTAGCGTCCGGTCGTCGTCGCGCCACCCGCCCAACCGCTGGCTGCGAAGGCCGCCGCCAACGAGCTGACCACCGCTCGCCGCGGGTGCGAGCAGGGTAGCCTTCATGTCGAAGCAGCGAGCTTGCGCCCGGTATCGAGCGCGAAGCGCTTCACGTTGCGGGTCTGCGCCGCGAACGCATGGCGTTCGCCGGGACGTACTTCGATCGTCAGCAGCGAAGGCAGGCGCGAGATCACGCGGGTTGGCGGATGCGGCGGCTCGAGGGTGCCGTAGATCAGCCGGTCGGCGCCGAGATCCTCGATGAGCTGCACGCGCAGCGGAAACGCCCGGACCGGCTCGTCCGCGGCGAAGGCGCCTTGCGGCAGCAAGTGCTCGGGACGCACGCCGATGCACGTCTCGGCGGTGCGCACCAGGTTCATCGGGTGCGAGCCGAGGAATGTCGCAACGAAGGTGTCCGCCGGATCGGCGTAGATCTCCGCGGGTGTGCCGACCTGGTGGACGTGTCCGCTCTCGAGCAGGACGATGCGATCGCCCAGCCCCATCGCCTCGACCTGGTCGTGCGTGACGTAGACGGTGGTGGTGCCGAGCTGGCGCTGGAGTTGCTGCAGCTCGTGGCGCGCGGACGTGCGCAGCTTGGCGTCGAGGTTACTGAGCGGCTCGTCGAGCAGAAACACCACTGGTTCGCGCACCACCGCACGCGCCAGCGCCACGCGCTGCCGCTCGCCGCCGGAGAGCTGGCGCGGCTTGCGCCGCAATAGGCCGTCGATCGCGAACCTCGCGGCGGCGCGCTCGACGCGTGCGGTGACGTCGCGCCCGCGTACGCCGGCGGCGCGCAGCGGAAACGCGATGTTCTTGAACACCGACAAGTGTGGATACAACGCGTAGTTCTGGAACACCATGGCGATGTCGCGCGCCCGCGGCGGCGCGTGGGTGACGACCCGGCCGCCGATCACGACCTCCCCGGAGGTCGGCGTCTCGAGTCCGGCCAGCATGCGCAACAGCGTGGTCTTGCCGCAGCCGGAGGGTCCGACCAGCACCATGAACTCGCGGTCGGCGACGCGAAGATCGACGTGATCGACGGCGGTGTGCCCCTCGAAGCGCTTGGTGATCTCGCGTGTCTCTATCGTGGCCATGATGTCGGTCGTCTCACGGTCGCTCGCGCGCCGCGCTCACCCTCTCCCCGCGAGCAAGCGGGGAGAGGGACGGGGTGAGGGGCGAACCGCTTCATGCTCGCGCGCCGCGCTCACCCTCTCCCCGCGAGCAAGCGGGGAGAGGGACGGGGTGAGGGGCGAACCGCTTCATACGTCGCGGGACATGCGCAGCGCGGTTGGACAGGCGGCTACACCAGGTTCTTCTCGTGCCACTTGGCGAAGATCTGGCGTGCCCGTCCGTCGGCCTCGGCAATCGCGTCCTCCGGCGACAGCGTGCCGGTGGCCGCCTTGGCGAACATGGTGTTGATCACCCAGGTGCCGAAGATCTCGTCGATCGCCGCGTTGGCGTACCCCGGATAGCCGACGTTGGTGGCCCAATCGAGCACGTCGGCGAGCACGAGATACTTGCCGCTGGGCTTGTGCGGGTCCTCCGCCAGCAATTTCTTCAGGTCAGGCACCGTGCTCGCGAAGCACGGGAAGTTGTAGTACTTGCTCGCCACGAATCCGGAATGGAAATTGTCGATGTAGTCGACCAGGAACTTCTTCGCACCTTCCTGGTTCTGCGCGAACTTCCAGATGACGTAGCAGTCCATGACGTGCTCGAGGCCGATCGCGCGCTTTTCCCCGCGTAACGCCTTGGTGAGCCCGATCTGGTCGGCGATCGGCAGCTTCTTGTCCTCGGCTTCGCGAGTCACGGAGATGGCGTTGAGCACCAGCGAGGACTTGCCGGCGAGCATGGCGCGGTTGTTGGAGGAGGCGTCCCACGCCATGACCTCGGGCGTCATGGTCTCCTGGTACAGCGCCTTCGCGAACTTGACCGCGTCGAGCGTCCCCTTCGACTTCAACCCGATGACGCCCGCTGCGTTCTGCACCTCGCCGCCGAAGGCGTAGAGGATGGTGCGCATCGCCATGGCGCTGTCGAGCTCCGAGGACATGCCGACGCCGACGGGGATGTTGTGCTTCTGCTTGATCGCGCGCCCGACCCGGCGCACGTCGTCCCAGCTCACGGGACCATGCGGCATGCCCTGCTCCGACCACAGGTCGATGCGGTAGTTGACCGGATCGGGCACGAAGCTGTCGGAAAAGGCGAAGTACTTCTTGGTCAGCGGATTGTAGGTGCTCTTCACCGCGAGATCGACCGGCTTGCCGTGCTTGCGCGCGACCTCGTCGTAGATCTCCTTGTGGTCGATGACCTGGTTCTCGTAGCTCGGCGGCGGCCAGAGGAACATGAACAGATCGTGTCCCTGCTGCGCGGACACTTCCGCCGCGGCACGCGAATTCAGTGCCGTGATCCCGACGTGGTCGACGATCACCTCGGTATCGTTCTTCTGCCCCCATTCCTTGGTGTAGGTGTTGTCGAACCAGGTGTCGTACGCCGGCACGAAGTGGCTCCACTGCAGGATCTTGAGGGTGCGTGTCGCGGCATGCGCGCGGCGGGTGATGATGTAGGGTCCCAGGCCCGCGGCGATGCCGGCCGCGCCGACGGTGCGGATGAAACCGCGGCGCCCGGCGGCTTGCACAGTTGGATCCGCCGGTCTGTCGCTAGGTTTGTCGCTCATGGCTGCCTCCAATCCGGGGTTGACTCGAATAGCGTGACGCGGATGCGCAGTGGCGCGATTCCGGTCCCCTTCACGGACGTGGCTGCGACTGTAGAGCCGGCCGCGCCCGGCTGACCAGTCGGTGATGCTTGACGGATCGGGTAGGGAGACCACGACATCGGTTCACGCCTCGCGGCGCGCGACTTAGGTCAAGGTTGGCTGACAGGAGGTGTCCGACTTCCCCGGCATCCGGGCTGCGCTCGTCGGATCAAGCTCCCGTCTCGGGAATCCACTTCGCACGGAGGATCACATGAAGCG
>JADLEZ010000303.1 GCA_020845855.1 Burkholderiales bacterium | reverse complement strand
CGACGAGCGCCGCTTCGTCGACGACCGAGCCGCGCGCCACGTTGACGAGGAATCCCTGCGGCCCGAGCGCGGCGAGGATGCGCGCGTCGACCAGGCCTTCGGTGGCAGGTCCCCCCGGGCAGGTGAGTACCAGGAAGTCGACCGCGCGCGCCAGTTCCGCGAGATCGGCATGAAAGGCGTACGCGATTTGCGGCTTGGGGCGCGGGCCGTGCCAGTGGACCTCCAGCCCCAGCGCGGCCGCGCGCCGGGCGACCGCCGCGCCGATGCGTCCCATTCCGACGATACCCAGCCGCCGGCCGCGCACCCGCGTCGAGTTCGGCAGCGATGCGCCGACCCAGCGGCCGGCGCGCACGAACCGGTCCCCCTGCACGACGCGACGCGCCAAGGCCAGGACCAGCGCGATCGCGTACTCCGCATTGTCCTCGGTCAGCACGTCCGGCGTGTTGGCGACCCGGATGCCGCGCGCGCGGGCGGCGTCGACGTCGACCGCATCGAGGCCGACGCCGAAGATCGAGACGATCTCGAGCTTCGGCAGCGCGGCCATGAGGCTCGCATCGGCACCGACCATGCTGCGCGCGGCAATGCCGCGGATACGCTGCCGCACTTCCGGCGCCAGTGCGGCGGCCTGCGCCGCGGACGCCACCGCGTGAACCGTGAACTCGCCGCGCAGCCCTGCGGCCGCGTCGTCGGGCAGGCTGCCCACCTGGAGAACGTCGGGTCTCATCGGGTGCAGCGCTCAACCGCCGTACGCGGGCTCCGGCAAGCCGCGGACACCGGGCGAGCAGGCGAACACGCACCCGGCGAGCGGCTCGGCGGCAAGCTGCTCGGCGCTCAGGCGCTGGGTGGCGGACGTGATGTACAGGACGTCGAGATTCGCGCCGCCGAAGCAGCAGCTCGTCGGCTGGGACACCGGCATCTCGATCACGCGATCGACCTTGCCGCGCGGGGTGTAGCGCACGACACGCCGCCCGGCGTACTCCGCGTTCCACAGGCAGCCGTCGGCATCCACGGTCGAGCCGTCGGGCCGGCCGCGGGCGAACGAGTCCACGAACGGGCGAGGATTGGCGATAGTGCCGTCGGCGGCGGCGAAGTCGTAGGCCAGGATCACCCCGCGATAGGTGTCAGCGAGGTACATGATGGTGTCGTCGGGGCTCCAGGCGATGCTGTTGGGCACGATGATGTCGTCGCGGATCCGCGTGCAGCGCGCGTCCGGGTCGAGCCGATACAGCGCGCCGGTCGGGTCGCGCCGGTGGTCGTTCATCGTGCCGGCCCAGAAACGGCCGCGCCGGTCGCAGCGTCCGTCGTTGAACCGGTTCTCGGGCAGGTGCGCCTCCGGGTCCACGACCGAAGCCGGCTCGCCGCCGTCGAGACGATCGAGCGTATGGAAGCCGGTCTGCGTGGCGACCACCAACCCGCCGCGCGAGCGCAAGCCGATGCTCCCGATCACGTCGGGCATCGCGCGCGTCGCCGTCGCGCCCGACCGCGGATCGAAGCGGCGGATCGACGGCCCGCGGCTGTCCACCCAGTACAGCGCATGCTCGGCGGTGGACCACACCGGGCTCTCGCCGAGCCGGTCCTTCGACTGCACCACGCATTCGATATCAATCATCACCGTTGCCAGGAGGGTCGATCGTGATCATCGAACATCGTACCTATACGGTTGCGCATGGCAAGATGCGCACCTACCTCGAGCGTTACGAGCGCCTGGGTCTGCCGATCCAGACGCGCTACCTCGGCCGCCTTGCCGGTGTGTTCGTCTCCGAGATCGGAACGCTCAACCAGGTCATCTACATCTGGTGCTACGACAGCCTGGCGGACCGCGAGGCGCGCCGCGCCCGCATGGCCGGGGATCCCGAATGGAAGGCCTTCGTCGAGTCGAACGCGGGCACCTTCGTCCACCAGGAGGTAATGATACTCAACCCGGCGGCGTTCTCGCCGCTGAAATGATGCGAAGCGCCAGGCCTCGCCTCCGCTACGGCGAGCGCGCGCCTACGCCCGCGGCAGCAGAACCTGCGACACGTCGGGCTCGCGTTGTGTGTCGAGGTAGCGGATGAACCGGATCGACGCAAGATCGAGCACGCCGATCCGGTCGTCGTCCAGCGAAACATAGGCGAGCGGCTGCCGCGGATGCAGCGAGAGCGCGATCGCGCGCGCGCCGGTCTTTACGTAGCCGGTTTCGGCGAGCGTATCGGGATCGACTATGGAAAGGCTGCGGTCACCGTAGTTCGTGACGATGAGCCTTCCGTCCCGGGTCCGGTAGATGCGGGTCGCGTCGTCGCGGGAAGGCGCGCTGCGAACCACGCGCATCGTGCGCGTATCGATGGCCACGAGCGTGTTGCTCCAGCGGTTGGTCACGAACAGCGTGCGCTCGTCGCCGCTCAGGCAGCAGCCTTCCGGCTTCTGCCCCGGTTGACAGGCCAGCGTCGGGGACAGCGGATCCCAAGGCCGCAACTTGGTGACCGTGTGGCTTAGGAGATTCATGCAGTACGCCGACTGCCCGTCCTGCGCCAGCGCGAACAGGTGGCTCTTCAAGCCGCCCGAGGGCACCGCGCGCTGCGGCGCCGTGTCCACCGCCGGCCGCTCGAGCACGAGCAGCACGGCCTTCTCTTCGCTGAGCGCGTAGAGCCTGCCCTGCCCGTCCATCTGCAGGCCATGGATGCGGTTGAAGGGATACAGCTCGATCGAGCGCACCAGCGTGCGCGCGCGCAGGTCGACCTGCAGGAGCGACGAGCCGCCCGGACCGACGTGACCGGAAGTCTCGACGCCGTAGTGGCCCACGTACGCGTACTTCTGCTCGTGGTCCACGACGAACTCGTGCGGAAAATCGGGAAGGCGCAGCGAATGCAGCCGCTCGCCGGTCGCGAGCGAATACCAGCTCACGCAGTGCGCGCACTTCTCCACGAGGAACAGCGTTTCGCCGCTCATGAAGCACCGCGCGTGGCGAGGCGGATGCGGTACAGCGACGTGCTGGCGCAAACGTAGAGGAGGTCGCGGTCGGCCCCGCCGAAGCACAGGTTGCCGACCTTCTCCGGCACGCGGATCTTCGCCAAGCGCACACCGCTTGGATCGAAGACCTGGACGCTGTCGCCGCTGCTCGTGAGCACCCGCCCCTCGACGTCCACCCGCATGCCGTCGGGCAGCCCCGGCTCGATAACCGCGAACACGCGCGGGTTGGCGAGCGACGCGCCGTCGCGAACGTCGAAGGCGACGATGTGATGGTTGCCGCCGCCGTCCTCGCGCACCGCGGCCGACGTGTCCGATACGTACAGGATGGACTCGTCGGGCGAGAACGCGAGGCCGTTCGGCTCGTCGACGAAGGCGGTGACGGCCGCGAGCACGCCGGTGGCCGGATCGAAGCGGAACACGTGGTTCGCGGACTGCTCCGACGGCGCCTGGTGGCCTTCGCGGTCGGACAGGATGCCGTAAGGCGGATCGGTGAACCAGATGCTGCCGTCGCGCTTGACGACGACGTCGTTCGGGGAATTCAGGCGCAGCCCCCGATAGCGATCGACGACGATCTCGTCGGGCAGCGGCGCGAGGCCCGGCCCGAAGCGCGTCCGCACGATCGCCCGCTGCCCGTGCGAGCAGTGGAGCAGCGAGCCGTCGGCCTCGCGCGCGTGGCCGTTGGTGAACCCGGCCGGGCTGCGCCACACCGTCATCCCGTCGCGCTCGCTCCAGCGCAGCATGCGGTCGTTCGGGATGTCGCTCCAGAGCACCGAGTCGTCCTCCTGCATCCACACCGGGCCCTCGCTCCACACGGCGCCGCTGCACAGCCGCGTAAGCGGCGTGCCGGGCCGCACGACGAGGCTGCCGGCGGGATCGAGGATCTCCACCGCATTGCCTTCTACTGCGTTCTCGGTGGACGTGCTCATGGTCTGCCTCCGGGCTGGTGGCCAGGCCACAGGGGCCGGCGGCCTTGGTCGTGCCGGCGCACACCGATGCCGATCGGCCGCCGGCGATTGCCCGGATGCGTCTCGCCCGGGCCCCATATCGCCTGGTAGGTATCGATGCACCAGCCCTGCCGCTGCAGCCATGCGAAGGCGAAGCCCAATGCCGCCCACCAGCCGGCGATGAAGATCGCCATCCAGCGCGGTGCGTCGACGAGAACGAGGCCGGCCACGATCGCCGCGGCCGCGCAGGCGATCGCGGCGTAGCCCGCGAGCTTGTGGACGTACTCGAAGACCACGCGCCGCGCCGTCATGTCGTAGTGATCCCCGCGCAGCGTAACATCGGTCGGACCGCCCTTGGAGCCGCGCAGCATGCCGCCGGCGACCTGCAACACGGCGAGCGCGCAGGCGGCCCAAGCGAAGGCCCGGTGCACTTGCGCCAGCGCCAGCTCGGAGCGGCTTCCCCAGAGCAGCGCGATCGCGATGGCCGTGATCGCCACCGCGACCGACTGCGCGTACACGTGCGTGCGCCACCAGAACTTGTTGTCCAGCCGTTCCGGCCAGGGCTGCCCCGGCGTGACCTTGAAAAACCGCGCGACCAGTGTAGCGAGCGGAATCAGCACGCCCCAGGCCAGCACCATCAACCGGGCATGCCAGGCGACACTCGCCTCGATGTGATGCGTGGCCGCGCCGCTGATCGGCGTCAGCCACCAGGCGAGCCAGCCGGGATCCGCCCGCGCATCGACCGGCGCGAGCAGCGCCGCGATGGCGAACGCCGCAACCCAGTCACGAGGCTTGCATGGGATGGCCATCGGCGACGCTTCCGGCCGGTTAACAGTTCGTGGAAATTGTGTCATTCCGAGCGCAGCGAGGAATCTTGCTTCTCGCAAGTGCCTGATGTTCTTGAACAGCAGATCCCTCGCGACTCGCTCGGGATGACACGGTATTGCGTGTGTTCACGCGAACGTCCACAGACTGTCAGCCCTCGCCCAGCAGCTTCACGTCCTCGCCGGGAATCGGCGTGTAGCTGCTGCCGCCGCGGCGCAGGATCTTCTGCGCACCGCCGTGCCGCGCGATCAGCGCGGCCTGGTCGCGCTTGGCGCGCGCGTCCACTTCGACGGGATCGCAGATGGCGGCGAGCCGGCTTGTGAACGTGTCGAGGAGCGCCCGATACCGCGGGTCGCGCCCGAGGTCGTGCATTTCCTCCGGGTCGGCCTCGAGGTCGAACAATTCGGGCGCGTACCCGGTGTAGTGGATGTACTTGTACTGCCCGGTACGCAGCATGTAGGCGGCACTCGGCGAGCCGGCCGCGTGGTACTCGCTGAAGACCGTCCGCCCGGCGTCGTAAGGGGCGCTCGCGATGTCGAACAGCGACGCTCCCGGCAAGTCCTTCGGCACGATCGACGCGCCGACCGCCTGCGCCACGGATGGATAGCAGTCCACGTGCGACACCGGCGTGCGCACCCTGACGCCGGTCGCGACGCCGGGGCCGGCCGCGATCATCGGAATGCCGGCGGATTCCTCGTACATCGTGGACTTGCCCCACAGCGATCGCGCCCCGAGATTGTCGCCGTGGTCCGACAGGAAGATCACGCGGGTGCTGCCCGCGAGCCCGCTCGCCTCCAACGCATGCAGGATCTGGCCGACGTTGTGATCCAGGAACGAGACGAGGCCGAAGTAGGAAGCGATGGCGATCCGCCGCTGCGCGTCGCTTTCGAAGTACGAATCGAAGCCGTAGCAATCGTTCCACGCCTTGATCCACGGATGGTGGGGCGGGTGCTCGCGCTTGACGAGCGGCACCCGGGCGGGGTCGTACATCGCATAGAACTCGGGCGGCGCGATCAGCGGCGAATGGGGGGCGATGAACGACGAGAACAGCACCCATGGCCGGTCGTGGCGCCGCCGGGCGGCGGCGTTGAGCCACTGCACCGTCTTGTCGGTGATGTCGCGGTCGTAGCGTATGTAGCTGCTCTCGCCCGGGCCGATGCTCTTGGCGAGATCGGCCGACTGGTGCCGGATCGGCAGCGGGTCGCGGATCAACCCGTAGAGGTCGCCGACCCCGGCCTCGATGTGCATCGGGATGATCTGCTCGGTGAATCCGCCGTCGATCTCCTCGTTGGCGTAGTGCAGCTTGCCGATCGAGGTCACGACGTGGCCCGCATCGCGCAACTCGTGCGTCCAGCTCCTGACCCGCCCGTCGTAGGCGATGGCGTTGTCCCAGTAGCCTGTCTGGTGAACGTAACGCCCGGTCGCGAACGCCGCGCGTGCGGGCACGCAGATCGGCGAGCTCGAATACGCCGCGTCGAACACCGTGCCGCGGGCCGCGAGGCGGTCGAGGTTCGGCGTGCTGACCATGCGGTGACCGTTGTACCCGAGCACCTTCTTGTTGTGCTCGTCGTCCATGATGATCAGAAGGTTGGCGCGATCCATGTCGTACTCCCGCGTTCGTTCAGCGCTTGCTGCCCTTGGCGATGGTGCCCCAGCGGGAGACTTCCGATGCCACCAGATCGCCCAACTCCTTGCCGGTGCTCGCGACCGGCTCGGCGCCGAGGAGCGCGAACTGCTTCTTCACCTCCGGCGCGTCGAGCGCCTTGCGCACGGCGTTCTCCAGCGTCGTGCGCACGGCCGGCGGCAGTCCCGCCGGCGCGAACAGCGCGTGCCAGTTGTCGACGTCGAACGCGGGCATCCCGGCCTCGACGGCGGAGGGGACGTCGGGTAGCGCGAGGGAGCGCTTCTTCGAGGTGACGAACATCGGCGTGATGCGCTTGGCGTGCAGCATGCCGATCGCCGGAGGAATCCCGGCGAAGGCGATCTTCACTTCGCCCGACACCACGGCGTTGAGGGCCGCCGCCCCGCTCTTGTACGGCACGTGCAGGAGCTTGACGCCGAGCTCCTTCTCCATCAACAGGCCGGCGACGTGCTGCGGACCGCCCTGCCCGGGGGAGGCGAAGGTGAAGTCGTCCGCGCTGCCGGCGGCCTTGAGCTTCGCGCGAAGCTCGGCAAAGTTCGCGGCGCCGACGCTGTTGGCCGCGACCAGCACCAGCGGCACCGACGCCACCATGCTGATCGGCGTGAAGCTCTCGGTGGGCTTGTAGGGAATCGGGTAGAAGGACGGGGCCAGCGCGACGTTCGCCACCGTGCCCATCAGCAGGGTGCGGCCATCGGGCTTCGCTTGCGCCACGGCGGTTGCGCCGATCGTGCCGGCGGCGCCGGGCTTGTTCTCGATGATGACGTTCTGTTTCAGTATCGGCGCCAGCTCCTTGGCGAGCGCGCGGGCGAGGATGTCCGGCGCGCTGCCGGCCTCGGAGCCGACGACGATCTTCACCAGGTCCTCGGCGGCATACGCGGGACTGGCGGCGAGCAGGAGGGAGGCCGCCAGGGTCAGCACGGCTCGTCGCATGGCGTGTGGGTTCATCTCGTGTCTCCTCGCGTTCGAAGTATGCATTCGCCTATCGGCCCCAGCGCAGCACCATCGGGTCGAGCCGCCGCGCAGTCTCGATCAGTCCGGCGCGCGTGTCCGGGTGCATCGACACCAGCGGATGGCGGGTCGCCTCGCTGGCGATGACGCCACCCTCCTTCATCAGCGCCTTGGCGGTGTGCACCCAGCCCTGGCGGTTCTCGTAGTTGATGAGCGGCAGCCAGCGCGCGTACGCGGCAACGGCTTCCTCCCGGCGGCCAGCCCGGTGGGCATCGAAGATGGTGCGGATGCCGTCCGGGAAAGCCCCGCCGGTCATCGCGCCGGTCGCGCCCGCGTCGAGGTCGGGCAGCAGCGTGATCGCCTCCTCGCCGTCCCACGGACCTTCGATGGCGTCGCCGCCGAGACGGATCAGCTCGCGCAGCTTGGAGGCCACGCCGGACACTTCGATCTTGAAGTAGGACACCTGCTCGATCTCTTTCGCCATGCGCACGAGGGCGGCGACCGACAGGTTCGTGCCGCTGATGGGCGCGTCCTGAATCATGATGGGAATGTCGATCGCGTCCGAGATCTTCGCGAAGAACGCGTAGATCTGCTCCTCGGGTGCGCGGATCGTCGCGCCGTGATAGGGCGGCAGCACCATCACCATCGCGGCGCCGAGCTCCTGCGCGCGGCGGCTGCGCTGCGCGCAGATCGCGGTGCTGAAGTGGGACGTGGTCACGATGACCGGCACCCGGCCCGCGACGTGCTCGAGCGCGACGCGCGTCAGGATGTCGCGCTCCTCGTCGCAGAGCAGGAACTGCTCGGAGAAATTGGCGAGGATACACAGCCCATGGCTGCCGGCGTCGATCATGAAGTCGATGCAGCGCCGCTGGCTCGCGAGGTCGAGCTCCCCGGCCTCGGTGAAGGGTGTGGGAACAACGGGATACACCCCTTGGTATCTTGGTGCTGCGCGTCGCGTGTCGGTCACGTCAATCTCCTCGAAGGTTCACGTCCAAGCGTCCACGTCGACTGCGCAACGCTCGCGACGGTGGCGATGTCGTCAGGCCATGCGCGTGGCCAGCGGCAGGCCGGTGGCGAGCCGGCTCATTTCGGTGCCGAGACGCCACAGGAGCTCCGAGCGGGTGGACGCGAGGTCCGGGTCGGCGAAGCGGTTGTGGATCTCGTGCGGATCGGCGGCAAGGTCGTACAGCTCGGCCCAGTCGACTCCGGGATAGATCGACAGGCGAAATCGATCGGTGACGAGGCTGCGCGCGCGCGCTGGCACCGGAAGGCCGGGCACCGGACGATGCCCCTCCTCCTCGATCAGCGCGCAGCCCTCGCGCGCGTCGTCGCGGCCATTCATGATCGGCAGCAAAGAGCGACCCTGCATGCCGTGAAACCCCGCAACCCCCGCCCGGTCGAGGATCGTCGGCGCAAGATCGATCGCGCTCGCGATGTTCCCGCGTCGGCCGCGCCGCGCCGCGGCAGCGGTGTCGCGCCAGATGAACGGCATGCGAACCACGCTGCGGTAGTGCAGCGGACCCTTGAACAACAGGCCGTGGTCGCCCATGAAGTCGCCGTGGTCGCTCAGGAAGATGACCACGGTGTTGCGGTCGAGATCGAGCTCCGCGAGCGCCGCGATGACCCGGCCCACGGCGTCGTCGATCATCGCGACCGCGCCGTAGTTGAGAGCGATGGCCTGGCGCGCTTCGTCTTCGGTCACGGCGATCACCCGCGAGCCGCCGGTTCGCCGCTCGCCGCGGGCGAGCTCCTCGTGCAAGGCACGCTTGTGCGGCGGCGCGAGGCCGATCGGCGCCGCGAACGAGGCAGGCAGCTCGACATCGTGCGGCGCGTACATCGACCAGTACCGGCCCGGCGGCGTGAACGGGTGATGCGGGTCCGGGAACGAGCACTGCATGAGAAACGGCCGGTCCGGATGCTGTGTGGCGTGCCGGCGCAGCCAGTCGATCGAGCGCTGCGCGATGAACGCGGTGGGATAGTGCGACTCGGGGAGCGCGGTGCGCCACGCCTGCGGCGCGAGGATCGGCGCACCGGGAGGCAGCGCCCCTTCCGCACCCGGCTTGCACGCCGATCCCGACCGCGCGAGCCAGCGCGCGAAGTCGCCGCCGACGGCGTCGCCGTGCTCGAGGCACAACTCGACTTCGCCGAAACCGTAGTAGGGAACCGGAACCCGGAACTTCGGATCGGCCCACCGGGCCGGCGACTCGCATCCGTACTCGGGGCCGTCGCGAAGGTCGGCGTCACCCTGCCGTCCGCGCGGCGTTGCCGGCTCGCCGGGGGCGGGAGTGGGTGCAGCGTCGGTCATGTTCTGGAAGTGCGCCTTGCCGATGAGCGCGGTCCGGTAGCCGGCGTCGCCGAGCGCGTCGGCGAACGTTCGCGCGGACAACGGCAGCGGGACGCCGTTCATGCGCACGCCCGCGGCGCTGGGCATGCGGCCGGTTGCCAGGGCCGCCCGGTTGGGCATGCACACCGGCGAACTGACGTAAAAGCGGTCGAAGGCCACCCCGTCGCGCGCGAGCGCGTCGATGTTGGGCGTGCGCAGCAGCGCGTTGCCGTACGCACCGAGATGGTCCGCACGCTGCTGGTCGGTCATGATCAGCAGGAAGTTCGGGCGGTCTGCGGCGGCAGTGGCGGCAGTGGCGGCAGCTTCGATCGGCATCACGGCTAGTTGGCCTCGAGCTTGATCTCTTTGGCGAGTTGCTGGTAGCGCTTGATGTCGCTTTGCACCAGCGCGCCGAGCGCCGCGGGCGTGCCGGTCTCGATCATCATCCCTTGCGCCGAGAGCCTGTCCTTCACGTCCGGCCGCGACAGGATCTCGAGCACGTCGCGATTGAGCCGGGCGACGATCTCGGGACTCATCTTCGCCGGCGCGAACAGACCGAACCACGTCTTCAGCGAAAAGCCCGGAACCGACTCGCCGACCGTCGGCACGTTCGGCAGGATCGCCGCGCGCTTCCCCTGCACGACGGCGACCGGCGTGACCCGCTCGCCCCTGATCTGGGGCAGCGCGGGCGCGATTCCCGCCAGCATGAATTGCACCTGGCCTCCGGCCACGTCGGTCACGGCGGCGGCGCCGCCCTTGTAGGGGACGTGGCGCATGGTGACGCCGAGCGCCTTCGCGAGCTGCTCCATGAACACGTGGTTCGGCGTGCCCGGACCTGCCGACGCGTAGGTGGCGTCGCCGTTGGCCTTTTTCACGAACGCGACGAAGTCCGCGAAGGTCTTCACCCCGGTGGACGGGTGCGCGATCAGCACGAACTCGTTCAGCGCGAGCTCGGCGATGGGCGTGAAGTCGCGGGCAGGATCGTAGGGCAGCTTCTTGTAGATGACCGTATTGATGGCCATCGTGCCGTCGTGCCCGATCGTCAGCGTGTAGCCGTCCGGCGCCGCTTTGGCCACGCTGTCGATGCCGACGATGCCGCCGGCGCCGGGCTTGTTGTCGACGATCACCGGCTGCTTGAGCATGGGCGAGAGGTTCTCGCCCAAGATTCTCGCCAGGACGTCGGGCGTGCTGCCGGCGGTCGACGCCACCACGATGCGCACCGGCTTCGCCGGCCAGGCCTCGGCGGCCTCGGCGGCGCGCTGCGCGCCGAGCGCCGCGAAGAGCGCGATGGCGCCGATTGCAATTTGTCCGTGCATTGCCTACCTCACTCGATGATGTCGAACTGGTTGAGATACTGGGTCTTGAGCGTGAGGCCCAGCCCCGGCACGTTGTCGTCGAGGTCGAGGAACCCGTCCTTCGCCACCGGCTCGCCGTCGAAGATGTAGTAGAAGAGCTCGTTGCCGACTTCCACGTCGAACATCGGGAAATACTCGCTCATCGGCGAGGCGAGCGTGCTCATGGTCAGGTGGTAGTTGTGCATCTGGCCGGCGTGGGGAATGACCGGCACGCTGTACGCCTCGCACAGCGCGTTGATCTTGTGCGCCATGGTGATGCCGCCCACGCGGTTGGTGTCGTACTGCACGACCGACACCGCCTTGCGGTCGAGGAGCTGCTTGAAGCCGTAGAGCGTGAACTCGTGCTCGCCGCCGGAGATCGGGATGCTGGTCAGCGCGTTGAGCTCGGCGTAGCCGTCGATGTCGTCGGCGATGACCGGCTCCTCGAGCCAGCGCGGCTCGAAGCGCTCGAGCTTGGGCAGGATGCGCTTCGCGTACTCGACGTTCCAGCCCATGTAGCACTCGAGCATCAAGTCGTTGTCGTAGCCGATCACCTCGCGCACCGCCTCGACCGACTTCAGGTTCTCCACCACACCCTGCTGGCCGTGCTTGGGACCGTAGCCAAAGCGCATCTTGAACGCCCGGAAGCCCTGGTCGAGGAACGTCTTCGCCTCGGCCTGCATCGCTTTCAGATCGGTGCGGTACAGCTTCGAGTAGTAGCAGGGGATCTTCTCCTTGGTGCGCCCACCCAGGAGCTTGAACACGGGCTTGCCCACCGACTTGCCGAGGATGTCCCAGATCGCCAAGTCGACCGCGGAGATCGCCGCCATGCCCACGCCCTTGCGTCCCCACGCGTGGGTAGCGCGATACATGCGCTGGCTGAGGTACTCGTAGTCCCACGGGTCCTGGCCGATCACCAGCGGGGCCAGGTACTGGTCGACGATGGCCTTGGCGATGCGCGGGGCAAGCGCCACGTTGCCCAAGCCCACGACGCCGGTGTCGGTCTCGATCTCGACCACGGTCCAGCCGTGGAAGCGGAACGTGCTCATCGTCTCCTGCGGCGCGTAGAGCATGTCCATCGCGTTGGAGCAGAAGTTGCCCTGCGGCGGAACGGTCTTGCCTTTCCACTCGAAGACGCGGGCGCGAACGGATTTGATCTTCATGGGAGGTTCCTCGAGGTATAGGGTCAGCCGGCGAGCGCGCGGCTGTCGCGGTAGGCCCGCGCCATGCGGGCGGCGATCGCAAAGGCGTTGGCGGTCGCGTTGACGTCGGCGCGACCCTGGCCGGCGATGTCGTAAGCGGTGCCGTGGGCAGGTGTCGTGATCGGGATCGGCAGGCCACCCTGCACGGTGACCCCGTTCGCGAACCCCAAGAGCTTGATCGCGATCTGGCCCTGGTCGTGGTACATGGTCACGATCGCCTGGTACTGCCCGTCACGCGCCTTGAGGAAGATCGTGTCCGCCGGAAACGGGCCGTCCACCGGGATTCCCGACGCGTTGAGCTCGCGCACCGCGGGCTCGATGATGTCGATTTCCTCGCGGCCGCAGGTGCCGCCCTCGCCGCCGTGGGGATTGAGCGCGGCCACGGCTACCTTGGGCTCGGCAACACCGTTGGCTTGCAGCGACCGGTAGATGAGCCGAGCCGCCTCGACGATGCGCTCGCGGGTCAGGAGCGCCGGCGCATCCTTCAGCGGCACGTGCGACGACACCCGCGAGGTCCACAGCTCGCCGAGCGTGTTGAACTCGCAAAAATAGCCCGTGACGCCCAGATGCTCGGCGAAATGATGCAGCTCGTCCTCATGCCGCATGCCGGCGAGCTTCATCGCGTGCTTGGAAAGCGGCGCGAAGCAGATGGCGTCGATCTCGCCGCGAAGGGCGGCGTCCATGCAGGCATCGAGCACGGCGAGCACCGACGCGCCACCCGCGGCGTCGGCCTGCGCCGGGCGCACCTCGTCGCGCCGCACGGTGTCCATGGCCAGGAACGCGGGCCGCCCGTTGCCGGGGCGAGCGCGCACCGCGGCGAGCGAGGACACCGGCGCGCACTCGACGCGCATGCCGGCAATTGCCTGGCCGGATTGCCACAGCCAGGGATCGCCGACCAGCACGACGTTGGCGCGGGCCGTGGTTTGCGGGTCGGCAAGCAGCCGGGCGACGAGCTCGGCCCCGATGCCCGCGGGGTCGCCGAGCGTCAACGCGACGACCGGCTTGTCGTGATCATGGTTCATGACTGTTCCCGTCGGAGTCGGATCGTTCGTTCGCCGCATCAGTCGGCCTTGATGTTGGCCGTCTTGATGAGCTTGCCGAAGTGGTCGTATTCCTTCTTGTTCATGTCGGTGAACTGCTCGACCGTCATCGCACCCGGCTCGCCGCCCAGGCTCTTGAGCCGCGCCTGCACGTCGGGGAGCTTGAGCACGCGCATCAACTCCGCGTGCAGCTTGTCGACGACCGGCTTCGGCGTGCCGCCGGTCACGTACAGCCCGTACCACGTCGTCATCTCCGCCGCCGGGTAGCCCGCCTCGGCGATCGTCGGCACGTTCGGCAGCTCGGGCAGGCGCGTGGGCGAGAGCACCGCCAGCGGCCGGAACTTGCCCGACTTGATCTGCGCCATCGCCGACGACGTGGTGTCGAACATCATCTGCACTTCGCCGGAAAGGAGGTCGAGGTGCGCCTGGCTCGATCCCTTGTACGGAACGTGCAGCGTCTTGATGCCTGCGGCCTGGTCGAACGCTTCGCCGGCGATGTGCTGCGTGCTGCCGACACCCGAGGACGCGTACTTGAAGTCGCCCGGCTTCGCCTTGGCGGCGGCGACGAGCTCTTTTACGTCCTTCGCGGCGACCTTGGGGCTGACGACGAGCACGTTGGGCACGACGACGATCAGGCCGACCGGCTGCAACTGCTTCAGCGGGTCGTAGCCGAGCTTCAAGAGGTGCGGCGCGATCGCCTGGCCGGTGTTGGTCGCGACCAGCAGCGTGTGCCCGTCGGCGGGCGCCTTCGCGGTCAGGTCCGCGGCAATCGTGTTCGAGGCACCCGGCCGGTTCTCGACCACGAACGGCTGCTTCAGCGACTCGGCGAACTTCTCGGCGAGCATGCGCGCGATCACGTCGGTGCCGCCGCCGGGATTGGCGCCGACCAGGACCTTGACCGGCTTGTCGGGATAGGCGCCCTGGCCGAACGCGGGTCCGGCGAGAAGGCAAAGCGCGGCCAGCGCCGCGGATAGTACGTTTCTCATCGTTGTTCCTCCGAAGGGTTGCCGGTGCGGGGAGCGATCCGGAATGCGGGCGATCGTATCCCCCGTGCCCGATAAGCGCTAATCGCTTGTATTGATGTGGTGATATCATTTTGGAATGGCTAAGCAATCCCGCGACGGGCGCCTGGAAGCAGTCACGCAATGGCCGCTGATGACCAGGATCAAGCTGCGGCAGTTGGCGCTGGTGGTCGCCCTCGTCCAGCGGCGCAGCCTGCGGCAGGCCGCGAGCGATATCGCGATCACCCAGCCCGCCGCGACCAAGCTCTTGCAGGAGCTCGAAAGCGCGCTCGGGGTGCCGCTGTTCACCCGGCACGCGTGGGGCATGGCGCCGACCCTGTACGGGGAGGCGCTCGTTCGCCGCGCATCGGGGGTGCTGACCGACCTGGGCGAGGCGCGCGAGGAGCTTGCGGGGATCGCCGCGGGCGCGAGCGGCTCGCTGCGTGTCGGTGGCGTGACCGGCGCCATGCCCGATCTGCTGGCTCCGGCGATCCGGCGCATGCAGGAGCGTCACCCGCGAATCAAGCTCTTCGTGCTGATCAACACGAGCGAGGTGCTGCTCGCCGCCCTGCGGCAAGGCACGCTCGACGTGGCGGTCTGCCCGCTGCCGGCCGATACGGGCATGAGCGACCTCGAAGCGGCGCCGCTCGGCGACGAGCCGCTGCGCATCGTCGCGCGCGCCGGCCATCCGCTCGCGCGCCGCCGTTCGCTCGCGCTTTCCGCGCTGGCGAACGCGACCTGGCTGGTGCAAACGCCGGACACGCCGCTGCGCCGCGACTTGGAGTCGATCCTGGCCGGGGCGGGCCTGCGCCTTCCCGCCGCAACCATCGAAACGGTGTCGATCGTCGCCACCCTCGCGCTCTTGCAGGATAGCGACGCAGTCACGGTGATGCCGAGTGCGCTCGCGCGCCACTACGCGCGATTCCGCATCGTCGCGGAGCTGCCCGTGAACCTGTCGATGCACACCAGCCGCTACGAGATCGTCACCCGCGCGCGGCGCGAGCTGTCGCCTGCGGCAAGGGCGTTCGTGGCGATGCTGCCGGGGTCGGCGCGCGGCTGATGCGCGGATTCGTCGACACCGGCGACGAACGCCCGGCGTGCCGCTCTTTGCGCTTCTCGAGCGACTGGAACCGGCCTCACTCCAGCTTGATGCCGAGCCGGCCGATGATCCCGCCCCAGAGCTTGCGCTCGGCTTCCAGCCGCTTGCCGTAGACGGCCGGCGAGCTGCCCACCGGCACGCAGGAGTTCTTGACGATGCGCTCGGTCACCGCCGGCTTGGCGATCGCCTCGGCCATCGCCTCGCTCAAGCGGGCGACGACCGCGGGGGGCGTGCCCGCCGGCGCGTGCAGTCCGCCGAAGGTCCCGGCCGCGAACCCGGCATAGCCGGCTTCGGCGAGCGTGGGCACGCCCGGCATCGAGGCCAGGCGCTCGGCGCCGAGCAACGCGATGGGCTTCATCTCCCCCGAGGCCACGAACGGCGCGGCAGTCTGGATCGCGACCACGCCCAGGTCCACTTCGCCTGCGGCCAGTGCGATCTGCAGCGGTCCATCTCCGCGATAGGCGACGTGCAGGAGCTCGATGCCGAGTGTGCCGGCCACATACTCGGCCACGAGATGCGCGAGCGCGCCCACGCCCGTGTTGCCGATGCTGAACTTGCCGGGGGCCGCCTTCCCCGCCGCGACAAGCTCCTGCACGCCGACAGGACCGAAGCCCTTGCGCGCGACCAGCAGGAGCGGGATCTCGAACATCTGCCCGATTGGCGTGAGGTCCCTTTCCGGATCGTAGCCGAGCTTGGAGTTGGTCAGCGGCAGCACGACCACGGTGCCCGAGGAACTGTAGGCGATGGTGTGCCCGTCGGGCCGCGCCTTGACCACCGACGCCGTGCCGATGGCGCCCCCTGCCCCGCCCCGGTTCTCGACGATGACCGGCTGCTTGAGGCTTGCCGCCATCTCGATCGCGATCACCCGCGTCAGCGTGTCGGCCTGGCCGCCGGGCGGGAACGGCACCACGATCGTGACCGGGCCGCCCGGAAACGCTTGCGCGCGCGCGACGCCGGCGAGCATGGGTGTCAGCGCCGCCGCGGCCGCCGCCACGGCGGATGACCGCAACATCCTGCGCCGGCCAATGCTAGGTTCAACGCCTCGTGGTCCGACTCGTTTCATCGCGCGCTCCTTGGAGGCTCCTAAATCTAGACTTGCAGCATGATGCAGAACGCGATCGAAGGCGACGGTGTGCGCGCAACGCGCGTTGTTTCGTGCTGTTTCCGGCGCTCGCCCGACGGGCCGCCCCTAGGGCGAGCGCCTGGAATCAATCTCGATGCAAAAGGCGCAACTCGAGCTTCCTCGTCATCCGAAGGGACCGCTCGGACGCCTTTTGCATCGACCTGCTACACCTCCTGCAAGCGCACCAGCATCTTGCCTTCGCTGCCGCCTTCGAGGAGCCGGATCAGCGCGCCCGGTGCGCTCACAAGCCCGTCGACGATCGTCTCGCGCCAGCGCACCTCGCCGCGGGCGAGCCAGCGCTTGAGATCGG
>JADLEZ010000302.1 GCA_020845855.1 Burkholderiales bacterium | reverse complement strand
GCCATGAACCGGGGGACGAAGGCGGGCTCCGCGCGCGCAACCAATCGCTCGACGCCGCGCTCGCCCTCGACCAGCCGCGCTTCCCGCGCGCCACCCGCCAGCAATTCGGCGCGCATCTGCGTCGCGCTCGCGCCCGGAAACAGCGCCTTCGCCACCTGGTCCGCAAGCAGGTAGCGCTGGCCCCCGATCGCCTGCAGCACACTCGTCGGATGGGCGAGGCGCTCGCCGAGCCTCCGCTCGAACTCGAGGATCTTCGCGTCGGGAACCCTGATCTCGAACATCGACGGCATGGCGGACCTCCCTTGGCTAACAGCGTGATGCAGAACGCGATCGCAGGCGACGGTGTGCGCACAACGCACGTTGTTTCGTGCTGTTTCCGGCCGGTCGCCCGACGGGCCGCCCCTAGGGCGACCGCCTGAACTCATCCTCGATGCAAAAGGCGCAACTTACGCTTCCTCGCCATCCTTTAGGACCCCGGACGCCTTTTGCATCGACCTGCTAGACCGACACCGGCACCCCGCGCACCGCAAGCTGCCCGAGCGCCAGTAGAAAGGTGAACACCCCGTCCTCGTTCGGCCGGTCGCACGCGATCGCGGCATGCGGCCGCTTGCCGAGGACGCGGCCGACGAGGCCGGTCAACACCCGCCCGGGCCCGACCTCCACGAACGTGCGCGCGCCGTCGGCGTACATGGCTTCGACTTCCGCCACGAAGCGTACCGGCTTGCCGATGTGCTCGGCAAGCCGCGCCCGGATGGCGTCGGGTTCTGTCGGATAGAGGGCGGCGGTCGTGTTCGAATACACCGGCAGCGCCGGGGATGACACGTCGACGGCGGCCAGGTCGCGGGCGAACGCGGCGCAGGCGTCCTGCACCAGCGCGCTGTGAAATGCGCAGGCCACCGGAATCGCTTGCGCGGCGATGCCCGCTGCGAGCAGGCGCTCGACCGCCTCCTGTACCGCGCGGGTCGGCCCGGAAATGACCGACTGCAGCGGTGCGTTCTCGTTGGCGATCACGACACCGTCGAGCCCGGCCAATTGCTCTGCCGTGGTCGCGGGGTCGGCGGCGATCGCGGCCATCGTCCCCGGGTCGAAGGCGTGCGCGGTGGCCTCCAGGATGCGCTGCCCGCGCAGCTCCGACAAACCGAGCAGCGTTGCTTCCGGCAGAGCTCCAGCGACGCACAGCGCGACCAGCTCGCCGTAGCTGTGGCCCGCGACCATGTCCGGGAGCACGCCGTGCCGCTGCAACAGCTTCGCCATCGCAAGGTTCGCGATACCGAGTGCGGGCTGCGCGACACGGGTGTCGGTGAGCGCCGCCTTCTGCGCGTCCTCCTCCTCGGGCGAACTTGCGGCCGACGGGTAGATGAATGCCTGCCAACGCGCACCGAGGGCGAGCACCGGGGCGAGCTCGGGATAGGCGTCGAACACGTCGCGCAGCATGCCGACGCGCTGCGAGCCCTGGCCGGGAAACAGGAACGCGGTCTTGCCGCGCTCGGCGTCTGCTGCGAGGAACACGCCCGACGCTTGCGCCTTGCCTTCCTGCGCGAGCGCCACCTTCTTCGCGCGGTCGCCGTCGTCGCGCGCGACGATCGCGACCTGCACGGGTCCGTCGCCTTCGTTGGCGGGCCGGGCCAGCGCGCCTGCGCGATCGTCGCCGCGGAACAGCAGGAGCTCGGCGGCCATGGCCTCAGTCGGAAAGGGCCGACCCGACCGACTGATGCGCCCCCTCCGGGGGCAGCGAGCGTGGGGATCGTTTCACTGCTAGCCGTAGCGGACCGAAAGGATCTCGTAGGTGCGCACGCCGCCCGGCGCCTTCACGTCGGCGGTGTCGCCCTCGCCGCGGCCGATCAGCGCGCGTGCGATGGGCGAGCTGACCGAGATCTTGCCGTGCTTGAGGTCGGCCTCGTCGTCGCCGACGATCTGATAGGTGACACGCTCGCCGCTCTCGCTGTCCTCGAGGTCGACGGTCGCGCCGAACACGACGTGCCCGAGGTCGAGCTCGGCCGGGTCGATCACCTGCGCGTTGGCGAGCTTCCCTTCGATGTCGGAAATGCGCCCCTCGATGAAGCCCTGCCGCTCCCTCGCGGCATCGTAGTCGGCGTTCTCGGACAGATCGCCGTGCGAGCGCGCTTCGGCGATCGCCTGGATGATCGCGGGCCGCTCGACGGTCTTCAAGCGGTGCAATTCGGCCTTGAGGCGCTGCGCGCCCTCGACGGTCATGGGAATCTTGGACATGGTGTCAGTGCAGCCGCTCGTGCAGCATCTGGATGGAGTACGGAGTAAGCCCGCGCATCGCGCGCATGCCGATGGCCGCGGCGCGGGCGCCGGCGATGGTGGTGAACGTCGGAATCTGGTCGACCAGCGCGGCGCGGCGGATCTGGTAGCTGTCGTGGATCGCTGCGCGCTTCTCCTCGACCGTGTTGACCACGAGCGCGATCTCGTCGTTGACCATCATGTCGACGATATGCGGGCGGCCTTCGGCCACTTTGTTCACCGTGGCGACCCGCAATCCCGCCTCGACCAGCGCGGCGGCGGTGCCGCGGGTAGCGACGAGCTCGAAACCCAGGTCGGCCAGCATGCGCGACACCTCGACCACGCGCGCCTTGTCGGCGTTGCGCACGCTGATGAACGCGCGCCCGGACTCGGGCAGCTTGACCCCCGCCGCGAGCTGGCTCTTCACGAACGCTTCGCCGAACGATTCGCCCACTCCCATCACTTCGCCGGTCGACTTCATTTCCGGCCCGAGGATCGTGTCCACGCCGGGGAACTTGATGAACGGGAACACCGCTTCCTTGACCGAGTAGTACGGGGGCACGATCTCGTCGGCGACTCCCTGCGCCTCTAGCGACTGCCCGACCATGCAGCGCGCCGCGATCTTGGCGAGCGGCCGTCCGGTCGCCTTCGACACGAAGGGCACCGTGCGCGACGCGCGCGGGTTGACCTCGAGCACGTACACCGTGCCCTTGCCCCGCTCGTCGAACTGGATCGCGAACTGCACGTTCATCAGGCCCACCACGTCGAGCCCCTTGGCCATCGCCACCGTCTGCTCTTTGAGCTCGGCGACGATCTCCCGCGACAGCGAGTACGGCGGCAACGAGCAGGCGGAGTCGCCCGAGTGCACGCCGGCCTGCTCGATGTGCTCCATCACCCCGCCGATCACGACCCGCGCGCCGTCGCACACCGCGTCGACGTCGACCTCGATGGCATCGCTGAGAAAGCGGTCGAGGAGTACCGGCGAGTCGTTACTGACTTTCACCGCCTCGCGCATGTAGCGCTCGAGGTCACGCTGCTCGTGCACGATTTCCATCGCGCGGCCGCCCAGCACGTACGACGGCCGCACCACGAGCGGATAGCCGATCTCGCCGGCTGCCGCGATCGCCTCCGCATCGGTGCGCGCGGTCTTGTTCGGCGGCTGGCGGAGCTGCAAGCGATGCAGCATCTGCTGGAACCGCTCGCGGTCCTCCGCCACGTCGATCATGTCGGGCGAGGTGCCGATGATCGGCACGCCGTTGCGCTCGAGGTCGCGCGCGAGCTTGAGCGGGGTCTGGCCGCCGTACTGCACGATCACTCCCCACGGCTTCTCCACGTGCACGATCTCGAGCACGTCCTCGAGCGTCAGCGGCTCGAAGTACAGGCGATCCGAGGTGTCGTAGTCGGTGGACACCGTCTCCGGGTTGCAGTTGACCATGATGGTCTCGTAGCCGTCCTCGCGCAGCGCCATCGCCGCGTGCACGCAGCAATAGTCGAACTCGATGCCCTGCCCGATGCGGTTCGGCCCGCCGCCCAGCACGATCACCTTCTTCCTGTCCGTGGGCTCGGCCTCGCACTCCTCCTCGTACGTCGAGTACAGGTACGCGGTGCGCGTGGCGAACTCGGCGGCGCAGGTGTCCACACGCTTGAACACCGGCCGCAGCCCGAACGCATGGCGGCACGCGCGGACCTCGCCTTCCGTCGCCTTCATGAGGTACGCCATGCGGCGGTCGGAGAAGCCCTTGCGCTTCAGTTCGCGCATCTCCTCCTTCGACAGCGACGCGAGCGTGCGCTGCTCGAGCTTGAGCTCGACCTCCACGATCTCGCGGATCTGGTCGAGGAACCAGGGGTCGATCCTGGTATGGCGATGAATCTCTTCCAGCGACATGCCGATGCCGAAAGCGTCGGCGACGTACCACAGCCGCTCGGCGCGCGGGTAGGCGAGCTCGTCGTCGATCGTCTCCGGGTCGACGGTCTTCAGGTTGAAGCCGTCCACGCCCATCTCGAGGCCGCGTAGCGCCTTCTGCAGGGACTCCTGGAACGTGCGGCCGATGGCCATCACCTCGCCCACCGACTTCATCTGCGTGGTCAGGCGATCGTCGGCCTGCCTGAACTTCTCGAACGCGAAGCGCGGAACCTTGGTGACGACGTAGTCGATCGTCGGCTCGAACGACGCCGGCGTGGCGCCGCCCGTAATGTCGTTCTGCAACTCGTCGAGCGTGTACCCCACCGCGAGCTTGGCAGCGACCTTGGCGATGGGGAAGCCGGTGGCCTTCGACGCAAGTGCCGAGCTGCGCGACACCCGCGGGTTCATCTCGATCACGACCATGCGACCGTCGTCCGGGTTGATCGCGAACTGCACGTTCGACCCGCCGGTGTCCACCCCCACCTCGCGCAGCACCGCGATGGAGGCGTCGCGCATGATCTGGTATTCCTTGTCGGTGAGCGTCTGCGCCGGCGCCACCGTGATCGAGTCGCCGGTGTGCACGCCCATCGGGTCGACGTTCTCGATGCTGCACACGATGATGCAGTTGTCCTTGCGGTCGCGCACGACCTCCATCTCGAACTCTTTCCAGCCGAGCAGCGACTCCTCGATCAGGATCTCGCGCGTCGGCGAGAGGTCGAGCCCGCGCCTGACCATGTCGACGAACTCGTCCTTGTTATAGGCGATGCCGCCGCCCGTGCCGCCGAGCGTGAACGAGGGGCGCAGCACGGCCGGGAAGCCGATGCCGGCCTGCACCTCGAGCGCCTGTTCGAGATTGTGCGCGATGCCCGAGCGCGCGGAGCCCAAGCCGATGCGCGTCATCGCCGCCTTGAATTTCTCACGGTCCTCGGCCTTGTCGATCGCCTTCTTCGAGGCACCGATGAGCTCGACGTCGAACTTCGTCAGCACGCCCTCGCGGGCGAGGTCGAGCGCGCAGTTCAGCGCCGTCTGACCGCCCATCGTCGGCAGCAGCGCGTCGGGGCGCTCGCGCTCGATGATCGACGCGACCATCTGCCAGGTGATGGGCTCGATGTAGGTCACGTCGGCCATCTCCGGGTCGGTCATGATCGTCGCCGGGTTGCTGTTGACGAGGACGACCCGGTAGCCCTCCTCCTTCAGCGCCTTGCACGCCTGCGCGCCGGAATAGTCGAACTCGCAGGCCTGGCCGATGATGATCGGCCCCGCACCAATGATAAGGATGCTCTGGATGTCGGTGCGTTTGGGCATTGCTAGGGGCGAGGGGCGGGGGACGAGGGGCGAGGGAGCGCCGGAGTCATGCGACTTTCCGTTGAAGAGCCTGATTGAGTCTGCGGAGCATGCGGCTAACTTCATCGGCTTGCGCGAGCAGCGAAGCGATGTCCTTTCCCACTGCAAACTCGAGTCGCTCGGCGAGCAGGAGTTGTGTCTCGGCCTCCGCGAGAGAACCATGTGCGATGCTGACGAAACGCTGATACTCCTTGGTGCTTCCGCGCGTGTGACCCTCGGCGATGTTCGAGGCAATCGATACGGCGCATCGGCGAAGCTGCGCGGTCAAACCATACACCTCGGACTTGGGAAACCGAGCTGTGACGCGGTACACGTTCGAAGCAAAGTTCATTGCCGCCTGCCAAACAACCAGGTCGCGGTAGCTGTCTATTCTCACGACGATGCTCCCTCGTCCCTTGTCCCTCGTCCCTCGCCCCTCAAGCGTCCCTCGCCCCCAGCCCCTAGCCCCGCCTTTCGCCGTTCCATCAACTTCACGAACCGATCAAACCGATACCCCACATCGTGCGGTCCGGGACTCGCTTCCGGGTGGCCCTGAAAGCAGAACACCGGCTTGTCGGTGTACGCGAATCCCTGCAGCGTGCCGTCGAACAGCGACACGTGCGTGACACGGCAGTTCGAAGGCAGCGACGCGGGGTCGACAGCGTAGCCGTGGGTCTGGCTCGTGATCTGCACCTGCCCGGTGTCCTTGTCGAGCACGGGATGGTTGGCGCCGTGATGGCCGAACTTCAGCTTGAGCGTGCGCGCGCCGGCGGCCAGGCCGAGTAGCTGCTGACCTAGGCAAATGCCGAAGGTCGGCATGCCCGCGG
>JADLEZ010000301.1 GCA_020845855.1 Burkholderiales bacterium | reverse complement strand
GGCGATCGCCCAGGACGCGGCCACGCACCGGGTGCTCACGCTCGCGTGGATGAACCGCGAGGCGTTCGAGCGCACCGTCGAGACGCGCGAAGCGCACTACTGGTCGCGCTCGCGCGGCAAGCTGTGGCGCAAGGGCGAGTCGTCCGGGCACGTGCAGCGCGTGCGCGAAATCCGGCTCGACTGCGACGGGGACGCGGTGGTCCTCGAGGTCGAGCAGGCGGGGGGCATCGCCTGCCACACCGGGCACGCGCGCTGTTTCTACCGCCGCCTCGTCGACGGGGCCTGGCGCGAGGCCGAGCCGGTGGTCAAGGACCCGGCGGCGATCTACGGCGATGGCTGAAGCGAAGAAGCCTGCCGGCAGCGACGTCCTCGCGCGTCTGGCGAAGGTGATCGCGGCGCGGCGCAACGCGGACCCCGAGTCGTCTTACGTCGCCTCGCTGTTCGCCAAGGGCGACGACGCGATCGCCAAGAAGATCGGCGAGGAAGCGACGGAGACGGTGATGGCCGCCAAGGACAAGGACCCCCGCCGCATCACCGCCGAGGTCGCGGATCTGTGGTTCCATTGCCTCGTGCTGCTGGTCCGGCACGGCCTGTCCCCCGCGGACGTCACCGCGGAGCTCGCCCGGCGCGAGGGGCTTTCGGGGCACGCCGAGAAGGCCGCGCGCGGCCGCTGATCGCCCGGCCCGGAGGCCGCCGGCGGGCGCGCTATACAATGGCGGGATGGCCAGCGATCCCACCTGCATCTTCTGCAAGATCGTGCGCGGCGAAATCCCGAGTCGCAAGGTGTACGAGGACGCCGACGTACTTGCGTTCCACGACATCGCGCCGCAGGCGCCCGTGCATTTCATGCTGATCCCGAAAAGGCACGTGGCGGACCTGTACGGACTGACGGACGCCGACGGTCCGGTCATGGGCAGGATCATGGTCCTGGCCGGCCGGCTCGCGCGCGAGCAGGGGGCAGGCGACGGCTTTCGCACCATCGTCAACACGGGCCGCGTCGGCCGGCAGGACGTAATGCACGTGCACGTCCACGTCGTCGGCGGCCCCGACCCGCTGGGACTGATGCTCCCGCGCGGGAACAAATCCTAGGAGCGCACCATGGGTGGCTTGAGCATCTGGCATTGGCTGATCGTACTTCTCGTCGTGGTTCTCATCTTCGGCACCAAGAAGCTGAAGAACATCGGGTCCGACCTGGGCGGCGCGGTGAAGGGCTTCAAGGAAGGCATGAAGAGCCCGGACGAGGCCGCCGCCCCGGCGGAGCCGCCGGCGCAGGCGCCGCCGTCGCAGATCCCCGGCAAGACCATCGATGCCGAAGTCAAGCGCGACACTCAAAAATCGTGAATGGGTGAACGAGTGAACAGGTGAATGGCATGCCACCGGCGGTGGCGTCGCGTTTCACCCGTTCACCTATTCACCCGCTCACCGGTTCACGATGTTCGACATAGGCTTTTTCGAACTGGTCGTCATCGCCGTCGTGGCGCTGATCGTGATCGGACCCGAGCGGCTGCCCAAGGCCGCGCGCACCATGGGGCACCTCGTCGGCCGCCTGCAACGTTACGTCAACGACGTCAAGGCCGACATCAACCGCGAGATCGAGCTCGACGAGTTGCGCAAGCTGCAGAAGGAGGTGCAGACCGCGGCCGCGGATCTCAAGTCGTCGGTCGAGACCGCGGCGCGCGACGTGGAATCCGGCGTGCGCGACGTCGAGCGCGACATCAACGCGGGCATGCCCGGCACGCTCGAAGCCACCGATCCCCAGACCGCTCGCCTGACGGAGCCCGCACCGCTGCCCAGCGAACCCGGCGGCGAGCTCGCCGACGCCGCGCCGGCGGAGCTGCCCCGGCAAAACACCCTGCCCGGCTTTGAAAAGATTTAAGTTCCTGTCGCTGCGCGAGACGCCGCCGCCGCCCGGCGGCGAGCAGGAAACCTTCATCTCGCACCTCATCGAGCTGCGCACAAGGCTCTTGCGCTCGATCGTGGCGGTGCTGGTGGTGGTGGTGTGCCTCGTGCCCTGGTCGAAGGACATCTACGGCATTCTTGCCGAGCCGCTGGTGCGGTCGCTGCCGCAAGGGGCGACCATGATCGCGACCGATGTGACCGGCACGTTCCTGGTGCCGCTCAAGGTGACGCTGATGGTCGGCTTCCTCATCGCCTTGCCCTACGTCCTGTGGCAGGCATGGGCGTTCGTGGCGCCCGGCCTCTACCAGCACGAAAAGCGCCTCGCGCTGCCGGTCATTGTGTCGAGTTTCATCTTCTTCCTGATCGGCATGGCGTTCGCCTACTTCGTCGTGTTTCCGGTCGTGTTCAGGTTCTTCGCGGGCTATGCGCCCGCCGGCGTGCAGATGATGACCGACATCGACAAGTACCTGTCGTTCGTGCTCGCCATGTTCCTGGCGTTCGGGCTGACGTTCGAGGTGCCGGTGATCGTGATCGTGCTCGTGCGCCTGGGTGTCGTGAGCCTCGAGAAGCTGCGCGCGATCCGCTCGTACGTGATCGTCGGCGCCTTCGTGGTGGGCGCGATCCTCACGCCGCCGGACGTCCTGTCGCAGCTCATGCTCGCGGTGCCGTTGTGGGTCCTGTACGAGCT
>JADLEZ010000300.1 GCA_020845855.1 Burkholderiales bacterium | reverse complement strand
GGCGTCGAGGAGAACCACGCCGGCGTTGTCACCCCCGTGGCGGGTACCGCGACCGCTCCGGCCACGATGACGAGCACGAGCCCGCCGACCTCGAGCACGGTGAGCCAGTTTTGGGTGCGCGCCGAGGCGGTGAGGCTCGCGAGGTTGATCGCGGTGAGCGCGATGACGACGAGCGCGGCCCAGATCGCCGACGAGTACGCGCCGAGCGGGACGATGCGCGACAGGTAGTCGCCGAACACGAACGCGAGCAGCGCAATCGAGCCTGCGATGATCACCGTGGCGCGCGCCCAAGCGTACAGGAAGCTCACGTTGCGGCCGTAGGCGCGGGTGAGGAAGTGATAGTCGCCGCCGGTGTGCGGATAGGCGCAGGCGAGCTCGGCGTAGCACAGCGCGCCGATCAGCGAGACCACGCCGCCCGCGACCCAGGCGAGGATCGTCCAGCCGGGGTCGCCGGTGAAGCTCGCGACCGCCGGCGGGGTGCGGAAAATGCCGGCGCCGATGACGATGCCGACGATGATGGCCACGGCATCGCGTCCGCGCAAGAGCGCGCGCGGACCGGCGACGGCTGCGGCAGCGGGTGGCGGATTGTTCAAGGCGCCTCGGTGGTTGTGCGTCAGTGCTTTTCGGGGACGACGTAAAGATAGAGCGCGGTGCTGCGGCGGCCGGTGTAGTCGGCCTTCTCGGGCACGTCCAGCGCCACGACGCGCTCGGCGCGCCACGACCGGAAGGGGTAGTCGTGCGACACCACGCGCGTGCCGGGCCGAAGCTCGGACAGGAGCTTGCGCTGCAGGTCGTCCATGGCGATCGGCAGCAGGTACACCGTCACCACCGTCGCCTGCGACAGATCGGCGGTGAAGAGGTCGCGCACGAAGAACTGCGCGCGGTCGAACACGCCGTCCTCCGTCGCCTTGCGGTTGGCGTAGTCCACGAGCGTGGGGTCGAGGTCCACCCCGTAGCCGCCGCGCGCGCCGAAGCGGGACACGGCGACGATGACGAGGCGCCCATCGCCGGAGCCTAAGTCGACGACGTAGTCGCGCGGGCCCACGCCGGCGAGCTTCAGCATTTCCTCGACCACGCTCATCGGTGTGGCCGCAAACGGCGCGACCAGCGCAGGCTCGCGCGTTGCCGCCGGCGCCGCGGCGAGCGCGGACAGCGCGGCGAGCGCCAGAATCACCGTCGCGACGGTATGCGCGCGCGCCCTTGCGATTGCGGCTATGCTACGCACGGCGCATCCACGAATCGCAAGGCTCCCGGCCCAAAGGCCCACGGTGTAGGGGACCAAATCTACTTCTTCTCGTATTTCGCGATCAGTTCGCGCGCAGTCTTGAGCAGCATCGCCCCGTCGTTGCCCTTGGCCGACACGTCCTTGACCCAATCGTCCGCGAGGCCCGCGGTGGCCTTCTGCCACAAGGCGAGCTCGGACGCGGGAATGACATAAAAGGTGTTGCCGCGCTCGACCGCGAGCTTGCGCGCGGGCGGCGCGGAGGCGTCCCATTGCGCGCCCATCGCCTTCGACAGCGCCGCGCCCGAGTTCTGGTCGATGACCTTTTTGAGATCGGGCGACAGGCTATCGTACTTCGCCTGGTTCATGGCGAGGATGAACACCGCGGTGTACAGCGCGCGCGACTTGGGGTCCGTCTCGCTCTCGTACTTCGTCATCTCGTGCGCCTTGATCGACGGAATCACTTCCCACGGCAGGAGGTAGCCGTCGATCACGCCCTTGCCCAGCGCCTCGGACAGCGCGGGCAGCGGCATCGCGACGGGCGCTGCGCCGAGTGCAGCCAGCATCTTGTTGGTCTGCCGCGTCGGTGCGCGCATGCGCAGGCCCTTGAAGTCGGCCATCACCTTCACTTGCCGCGGATTGGTATGGATGTAGCCGTTGTCGTGCACGTTGAGCGCGAGCGCCTTGATGCCCGGAAACTCCTTGTGCCCGAACTGCGTGTAGTAGTCCCAGACCGCCTGGCTCGTGGCCTGCGCGCTGCTCGACATGAACGGCAGCTCGAACACTTCCATCATCGGATAGCGGCCGGCGGTGTAGCCGGGCAGCGTCCATACGATGTCGACCACGCCGTCCTTCACCTGGTCGATGAGGTTTTGCGGTGTGCCGCCGAGTTGCATCGCCGGATAGATCTGGCACTTCATCCGGTTGCCGGAATCCTTCGCGATCTTGTCGCACCACGGCGTGAGGATGGTAGACGGCGGCATCGCGCCCGGCGGCCAGAAGTGATGGACCTTGAGCACGACGTCCTGCGCGTGCGCGGATGCAGCGAGGGCAAGTAGGCCGAGCGCCACGAGTCGGATCAACATGGGTTTGTCCTCCGGAAGGGCGGCCGCGAGTGTAGCAAGGAAAATAGTTGAGTAAATCCATCGGAAATGCCATAATCGATCCATGTTCAGCCGCTTGCGCGAGGACATCGCCGTCGTGTTCGATCGGGACCCGGCGGCCCGCAGCCGCTGGGAGGTGCTCACTTGCTATCCCGGCCTGCACGCGCTCGTCTGGCACCGTTGGATATCGAATCCGCTGTGGCGCGCGGGCCTGCGCTGGCTCGCGCGCTGGATGGCGCACTGGAGCCGGTGGTTGACGGGCATCGAGATCCATCCAGGCGCCACCATCGGCCGTCGCGTCTTTATCGACCACGGCATGGGCGTGGTGATCGGGGAAACTTCCGAAATCGGGGATGATTGCACGCTTTATCATGGGGTTACGCTCGGCGGCACGTCCTGGAACAAGGGTAAGCGGCACCCCACCCTGGCGCGCGGGGTGGTGATTGGGGCGGGCGCCAAGATCCTGGGGCCCATCCTGATCGGCGACGGCGCCAAGATCGGCTCCAACGCCGTCGTCGTGCGCGACGTGCCACCGGGCGCCACCGCCGTGGGCATTCCGGCACGCATCGTGACCGTCGAGGACCAGCAGCGGCGCGAAGCGCAGGCGGCCAAGATCGGCTTTTCCGCCTACGCCATCGCGGCGGATATGAACGATCCGATGGTGCAGGCGATCCAGAAGCTCCTCGACCACGCAGCCGCCACCGACGAGCGGCTGGCCCGGCTGGTGGCGCAACTCCAGCGCGACGGAGTCGCCTGTGGGGATGCGCGGGCGGTTGCCCAGGCGTTCGATCCGCAGCAGATCAACAAAATGCTTGAGTGAACTTCTCGGACTTTTAGTTGACTAAAATGTTCGGGAATTAGGGTATGATCATGCCCATGACAAATCGGAGTTCACCATGCGCTTGACCACCAAAGGTCGCTTTGCCGTGACCGCCATGATCGACGTCGCCATGCACGGCGGTAACGGCCCGGTCACGCTGGCGGCGGTGTCGGGACGCCAGCACATCTCGTTGTCATACCTCGAGCAGCTGTTCGGCAAGCTCCGTCGCTCCGGCCTCGTCGACAGCGTGCGCGGCCCTGGCGGCGGCTACAACCTCGCCAAGCCGCAGAGCGCGATCTCGGTCGCGGACATCATCCTCGCCGTCGACGAGCCGATCGACGCGACGCAATGCGGCGGCCGCGAGAACTGCCACGACGACCGCCGATGCATGACCCACGACCTGTGGGCCGCGCTCAACGACCACATCTTCACCTTCCTGTCGGGCGTCTCGGTCGCGCAGCTCGTCACGCAGCAGAAGCCCGCCGACGTGGCCGTCATGAAGGATCACCGCCCCGCGCCGAAGATGCCCGTCGGCGAACCCGTTTAGAATCCGCCTGCCATGAAACTGCCCATCTACCTCGACTACTCGGCGACGACGCCGGTGGACCCGCGCGTCGCGCAGAAGATGATCACGTACCTCACCGACGAGTTCGGCAACCCGGCGTCGCGCTCGCACTCGTTCGGCTGGACCGCCGAGGCGGCGGTGGAGGAGGCGCGCGCGCACGTCGCCGCGCTCGTCAACTGCGACCCGAAGGAGCTCGTGTGGACGTCGGGCGCGACCGAGTCGATCAACCTGGCGCTCAAGGGCGCCGCGCACTTCTACAAGGACAAGGGCAAGCATCTCGTCACGGTGAAGACCGAGCACAAGGCCACGCTCGACACCATGCGCGAGCTCGAGCGGGAAGGCTTCGAGGTTACGTACCTCGACGTCGGGCCGGACGGTTTGGTCGACCTCGACACGTTCAAGTCCGCCCTGCGGACGGACACGATCGTCGTGTCCGTGATGTACGTCAACAACGAGATCGGCGTGATCCAGGATATTGCGGCGATGGGCGAAGCGTGCCGGGCGAAAGGAATCGTCTTCCACGTCGATTCCGCGCAAGCGACCGGGAAGATTCCGGTCGACTTAGCGAAGCTCAAGGTGGATCTCATGTCGTTTTCCGCGCACAAGACCTACGGGCCGAAGGGCGTCGGCGCCCTGTTCGTGCGCCGCAAGCCGCGTGTGCGTATCGAGGCGCAGATGCACGGCGGCGGCCACGAGCGCGGCATGCGCTCCGGCACGCTGCCCACGCACCAGATCGTCGGCATGGGCGAGGCGTTTCGCATCGCCAAGGCCGAAATGGCCACCGAGAACGAGCGCATCCGCATGCTGCGCGACCGGCTGTGGCGGGGCCTGTCGCAGATTCCCGAGGTCTACGTCAATGGCGACATGGAGCGACGTGTCTCGCATAACCTGAACGCGAGCTTCAACTTCGTCGAAGGCGAGTCGCTGATCATGGCGATCAAGGACATCGCGGTGTCGTCGGGGTCGGCGTGCACGTCGGCCTCCCTCGAGCCCTCGTACGTGCTGCGCGCGCTCGGCCGCAGCGACGAGCTTGCGCACAGCTCGATACGCTTCACCATCGGGCGCTTCACGACGGAAGCGGACGTCGACTACACGGTCGACCTCCTCAAGCGCAAGGTCGGCAAGCTGCGCGAGCTGTCCCCGCTTTGGGAGATGCACCAGGAAGGCGTGGACCTGTCGAAGATCGAATGGGCGGCGCATTGACTGCGCTGAGGAGAACGAAATGGCATACAGCGACAAGGTACTGGACCACTACGAGAACCCGCGCAACGTGGGCTCGCTGCCCAAGGATGCCGAGAACGTCGGCACCGGCATGGTCGGCGCGCCGGCGTGTGGCGACGTGATGAAGCTGCAGATCCGCGTGGGCACGGACGGCACCATCGAGGACGCGAAGTTCAAGACCTACGGTTGCGGCTCTGCCATCGCGTCGTCGTCGCTCGTCACGGAGTGGGTGAAGGGCAAGACGCTCGACCAGGCGATGAGCATCCGCAACACGCAGATCGCCGAGGAGCTCGCCCTGCCTCCGGTGAAGATCCACTGCTCGATCCTGGCCGAAGACGCGATCAAGGCGGCGGTGGCCGACTATCGCAAGAAGCACGGGCTGGACGAGGCGCAGGCGAAGGCGGCGGACTAGAATGGGCCCCCACGCTCGCTTTGCTCGCTGCCCCCTGAGGAGGCGCAGTCAGCTCCTCGGGGCGGCCCTTCGGAGCTGACGTCATGGACGATCGCTGACATGGCCGTTACCCTCACTCCCGCGGCGGCGAACCACGTCTCCGCATTCATTGCCAAGCGCGGCAAGGGCATGGGCCTGCGCCTGGGCGTGCGCACGACCGGCTGCTCGGGTCTCGCCTACAAGCTCGAGTACGCCGACGAGGCGTTGCCGGAGGACCACCGGTTCGAGAGCAACGGCGTCACCGTCCTCGTCGACCCGAAGAGCCTGCCGTACCTCGACGGCACCGAGCTCGACTTCGCGCGCGAGGGACTGAACGAGGGGTTCAAGTTCAACAACCCTAACACCAAGGACCAGTGCGGCTGTGGTGAAAGCTTCAACGTATGAGGAACGTATGAAAACGGCGCGCCGCGGCGCCGGCGTCTGACGTGATCGCGGCGTTGCGCCGTTTTCATCCGGTGGGATGCTAGGCGGCCGGCTCGGGAGCGGCCCTTCGCCGGCCGCAAGTAACGGCGACACAACAACAAGCGTCGTGCGGCTGTCGCAGCCGAACCGCAATGAACGCATCATGATCGACTTCTCCCGCAATCACTTCGCGCTCTTCGGCCTCCCGCCGAGCTACCGCATCGACGGCGCGGCACTGGACGCTGCCTATCGCAAGCTGCAGTCGCAAGTGCATCCCGACCGCTTCGCCCGCGGGACTGACGCCGAGCGGCGGATGGCGCTGCAGTCTTCCGCGCGGGTGAACGAGGCGTACCGCGCGCTCAAGGACCCGGTCGAGCGCGCGCAGTACCTGCTGGCGATGAACGGCATCGAACCGATCGGCGAGAAGGATACGCAGCTGCCGATGGAATTCCTGGAAGCGCAGCTTGCGCGGCGCGAGGCGGCGGACGACGCACTCGCGGCCGGCGACTTGCGCACGCTTTCGTCGTTGCGCGAGGCGGTGCGCGGCGACGCGCGCGAGATCGAGGATCTGCTGTCGTGCACCCTCGGCGCCGAGGGAGACTATGCCGCCGCGCGTCCGCGGGTTCGCGAGCTCACCTTCCTCGCGCGGCTCGCCGAGGACATCGGCGCCATGGCCGCGTCCCTGGACGAATAGCGGCATGGCGCTCCTGCAGATCTCCGAGCCCGGCGAAGCGCCCGCGCCGCATGCGTGGAAGCGCGCGATCGGCATCGACCTCGGCACCACCAACTCGCTGGTGGCTACGGTGCGCCACGGCCTGTCGGTGGTGTTGCCCGATGCGGACGGGAGGACGCTGGTGCCGTCGATCGTGCGCTACGGCGACGGCGGGGTGACCACCGGCTACGCGGCGATGGCGAAACAGGCGAGCGACCCGCAGAACACGGTAGTTTCGGTAAAGCGCTTGATGGGCCGCGGTCTCGCCGATCTCGACGACGACCGCCGCTTTCCCTATCGCTTCGTCGACGCGCCGGGGATGGTGCGCATCGCGACGCGCGCCGGTGTGAAGTCTCCGGTCGAGATCTCGGCGGATCTGCTGCGGTCGCTGCGCGAGCGCGCCGAAGCCGCGCTCGGCGGCCCGATCGACGGCGCGGTCGTTACGGTGCCCGCGTATTTCGACGACGCCCAGCGGCAGGCGACCAAGGACGCGGCGAAGCTCGCCGGCCTGCCCATCCTGCGCCTGCTGAACGAGCCGACCGCGGCGGCGATCGCGTACGGTCTCGACAACGCGGCGGAAGGCGTGTACGCGGTGTACGACCTCGGCGGCGGCACCTTCGACATTTCGATCCTGCGCCTTTCCAAGGGCGTGTTCGAGGTGCTCGCGACCAACGGCGACTCGGCGCTGGGCGGCGACGACTTCGACCATCGCGTGTTCTGCTGGATCATCGAGGCGGCGAAGCTGCCGCCGCCGTCGCCGGCGGACGCCCGGCTCCTGCTCGTGAAGGCGCGCGAAGCGAAGGAATTCCTGTCCACCCACGACGAGGCGCCGATTCTCGCGACCCTCTCCGATGGCGCCACGGTGAACGTGATGCTTACGCGCGCCACGCTTACGGACATCACCGCGAACCTCGTCAACAAGACGCTGCAGCCGGTCAAGCGCGCGCTGCGCGACGCGAAGTTGGAGCCCTCCGACATCAAGGGCGTGGTGATGGTCGGCGGCGCGACGCGCATGCCGCAAGTGCGGCGGGCGGTGGCGGAGCTGTCCGGGCAGCCGCCGTTGACGAACCTCAACCCGGACGAGGTCGTGGCGCTGGGTGCTGCGATCCAGGCCAACAAGCTCGTTGGCAACCGCGAGCGCAAGGACGACTGGCTGCTGCTCGACGTGATCCCGCTGTCGCTCGGGCTCGAGACGATGGGCGGGCTCAGCGAGAAGATCATTCCCCGCAACTCGACGATTCCCGTCGCCCGGGCGCAGGAATTCACGACCTACAAGGATGGACAGAGCGCGATGGCGATCCACGTCGTGCAGGGCGAGCGCGAGCGGGTGGCCGACTGCCGCTCGCTCGGGCGCTTCGAGCTGCGCGGCATCCCGCCGATGGTCGCTGGTGCCGCGCGCATTCGCGTTACGTTCGAGGTCGATGCCGACGGGCTGCTCGAAGTGTCGGCGCGGGAACAGACCACGGGTGTTGCCGCCAACATCACGGTCAAGCCGTCGTACGGCCTGACCGACGCCGAGATTGCGGGCATGCTGAAGGATTCGTTCGCGCATGCCGACGACGACATGAAGGCGCGCGCGCTCGGCGAGGCGCGGGTCGAGGCCGACCGCATCGTCGACGCGACCCGTACGGCGCTGGCCGCGGACGGCGATCTTGTCGACCCGGAGGAGCGCGCCGCGATCGAGGCGGCGCTGGCGAGGCTCGCGCAGGCGCGCGCAGGCGAAGATCATCTCGCGCTGCGCGCGGCGGTGGAAGCCGTCAACCACGCGACCGGAGCCTTCGCGGCCCGGCGCATGGATCGCGGAGTCGCGCGTGCGCTGACCGGCAAGCGCGTCGATACGCTCGCGGACTGACGCGGCCATGCCCGAGATCGTCGTCCTGCCGCACGCCGAGATCTGCCCCGAGGGCAAGACGTTCGAAGGCGAGCAGGGCAAGTCACTGCTCGACAACCTGCTCGAGCAGGGGATCGAGGTCGAGCACGCCTGCGAGAAGTCGTGCGCGTGCACTACGTGTCACGTGATCCTGCGCGAAGGCTTCGACTCCCTGCCGGAGTCGACGGAGGACGAGGACGATCTGCTCGACCGCGCGTGGGGTCTGACGCCGAAGTCCCGCCTGTCGTGCCAGGCGATCGTGCAGGACACGCCGCTGGTCGTCGAGATCCCGAAGTACACCATCAATCAGGTCAAGGAAAGATGAAGCTCAAGTGGACCGACACGCAGGAGATCGCGATCGCGCTGGCCGAGGCGCATCCCGACGTCGACCCGCGCTACGTGCGCTTCGTCGACCTGCACAACTGGGTGGTCGGCCTGCCCGGCTTCGACGACGACCACAAGCGCGGCGGCGAGAAGGTCCTCGAGGCCATCCAGGCCGCGTGGATCGACGAGGCTTGATCACGGGGAGTCGCGGCGACTGAAGTCGCGACTCCCCGGAACACCGGCGATGCCGTGACTACCCGTCGAAGTGGCCGCGTCCGATCCGGCGCAGGGAGCACGACAGGACGCCGCCGGAATTGGTCGGCAGGCCGTCGATCGATTGGCCACCTCCCGCGATGACGTACCGGATGTCCAGCGTTCCCGCCGGCGCCCCGCCGAGCGTGTGCTCATAGGAGATCGTCCCGGTGCAATCAGGCTGGTTTTGGGCCTGGCCTTGCAAGGTATGCGGGATAATCTGGCCGCCGAGGTTCACGTTGCCGTTGCAGGTCCAGTATCCCGTCGAGCTTGCCGTGCACGACCCCAGCATGCGGGTCGGCGTGGGGTCCGGCGCGGGAAGCTGGCCCTCGCAGGTGTAGGCCCACGTGCCGCGGGTCGTCTGTTGCGTGCACGCCGGGCCTGCATACGCGGATATGCACAGCCCGAGGAGCAGGAGGGCAGTGATCGGCTTGACCATGGCAGTTCCTTTCCTTGTCGGTTGAGCTCGCCGGGCTTTGCCCGTCGATCGCGAGTCGCTGGCGAGGGCATGCGTCGGTGCGGACCGTGTGCTCGCGGCGGCGCATTCGGCGCTCGGCCGGGGCCGTCACCGATCGGAGCTCGTCGACGGCGCGGGACACCGAGCGCTGATCGACGCCGCGCGCGCGGCCGGGGTGCGCCGTTTCGTCTACACGTCCGCGCTGGGCGCCGCAGCCGATCATCCGGTCGATTTCTTTCGCACCAAGTACGCGGTCGAGGAGTACCTGCGCGCGAGCGGGCTCGGCCATGTGATCCTGCGTCCGTCGGCGTTCATGGAAGCGCACGCGCACGCCTTCAACGGCAAGTCGATCCTGGACAAGGGCCGCACGCTGGTGCTCGGGAGTGGGCGCAAGCGCCGCAATTTCGTTGCCGCCCGCGACGTCGCACGGGTCGCCGTCGATGCGCTGACGGGCGCCGCGCCGCTGCCCGCCGTCATCGCGATCGGCGGGCCGGGCAATTTCACCACCGACGAGGTAGCCGGGATTTACGCACGATGCGCCGGCATCGCGGCGCGCGTGCGTCACGTTCCCGCCTCCCTGTTGCGACTGCTGGCACCCGTTGCGCGGGCCGCGCACCCCGGCATCGGCCGTGTGCTGACGATAGCGTCCCTGCCCGACGATGCGTACCTCGAGGGCTACGATCCGGTACCGGGCGCCGGCCAGGTCATCGGGGTCACGTCACTCGAGGCCTTCGTGCGCGAGCGCGTTGCGGAATCGCGGCTTCAGTGACCGGCGACGGTCGATTCCTCGAGCGTCGCGACCCAGCGCGCCGCCTCGTCGAACGACATCGCGGCGCCGCGCGCCCACTCGGTGTCGAAGCGGCGCTCGCCGAGCTTGGCGCGCGCCGAGGCAATCGCGTTGTCGTTGGCTCCGGCGTCGTCCGCAGGCAGCGTGCGATCCTTGCCCTCATGCGGCAACGCCGCGCCGAACAGTCGCGCCGCGTGGTCGTGGCGGCCCTCCATCGCCACAACGCGCGCCAGCAGGCGCAGCTGCTGGGCGCCGTCACCGACGCGGCCCTGGTCGCGGTTGAGCGCGAGGCTCTCGACGAGGCAGCGCCTCGCCTCGCCCAGGCTCTGTTGCGCGAGTGCGATCTCCGCAAGCTGATGGAGATTGCGCGCCACGCGATAGTTGTCGCCGAGCTCGCGCGAGTTCGCCAGCATCTCTTCGGTAAGCGCGCGCGCCGATTCGTAGTCTCCGCGGCGCAGCGCGATAGTCCCGAGATAATGCGACGATGTGGTGAACCCCCAGGTGTCGCCAAGCGCACCGAAGCGCGCCCGGCCTTCGTCGAGCAGCGGATAGGCATCTTCCTCGGTGCCGCTCTCGAAGGCGAGCGCGCAGCCTTCGTAGGTGGTCGCGTACGCCACTCCCCAGGCATCCTCGAGCGCGACGAAGCATTCCCTGCTCTCGCGGAACAGCGCACGCGCGGCGTCGCGCTGGCGCATGAGGACCCGCGCTATTCCCTCGTGAGACAGCGCGAACGCGAGTCCGCGACGATCGTCCGTAGCTCGCCACATGCCGATGCTGCGCCGAGCCGACTCGACCGCCTCTTCGACAGCACCCGCGTAGATGGCAAGGCGCGCGGCGCCCGACAGTACCTGCGCGACGGCGGCGTCGCGCCGCGACTCGCCCGCGAGGCTCACCGCGAGGCGGATCCAGCCCCGTCCTTCGCCGTATTGGCCGGAAAAGTACCAGTACCACGCCAGCGCACCCGCGAGCGCCAGCGCCCGCTCGGGGTCTGGCCTTTCCAGCACGAGCCAGGAAAGGGCCGAACGCACGTTGTTGTAGTCCGCCGCCAGTCGCTGCAGCCAGGGGCGGCGCCTTGCGCTCGTGATGTGCGAGTTCGCCATCGTCGCGAATTCGAGGAACCATTCGGCGTGCCGCTGCCGGGTCGCAAGAGTTTCTCCGCTTGCTTCGAGCCGATCCTGCGCGTACTCGCGAACCGTCTCCAGGATCGCGAAGCGCGGCTCGCCGTCGACGTCGTCGACGCGTTGGACGAGGCTGTGGTCCAGGAGCTCGGAGAGGAGGTCGAGGCCTTCGCTGTCCAAGCCCGGTCCCGCGCAGATGACTTCCGCGGCGCCGAGCGTCCACCCGCCGACGAACACGGCCAGGCGCCGGAACAAGGCACGCCCGCTGTCGGTGAGGAGCTCGTAGCTCCACTCGATGGCGGCGCGCAACGTCTGCTGGCGCTCCGGCGCGTCGGCGGGCCCGCCTCGCAGCAGCGCGAGTCGGCTGCCCAGGCGATCCGACAGCGCGCGGGGCGACAGCACGCGCAGGCGCGCGGCGGCGAGCTCGATGGCGAGCGGCAAGCCATCGAGGCGCCGGCAAATATCGGCCACCGCGGCGACGTCGGCGCGACTGCGGAGGTCGACCTCGCGTCCGATCGCCCGTGCGCGATCCAGGAACAGGCGCACGGCAGGCGCCTCGATGAGCTCGGCCCCCGACGCCGACCGCTCGGGCACCGCGAGCGGGGGAACGACCAGCGCCACCTCTGCCGGCGTACGCAGCACCGTGCGACTCGTGACGAGGATTTTCACGCGCGGGCAGCTCGCGAGGATGTTCAGGACGTACGGCGCCGCCTTCGTCAGGTGCTCGAAGTTGTCGAGCATGAGGAGCACCTCGCTCTCGCGCAGGTACGCGATGACGAGATCCTGCGGCGGCTTGGCGCCGGCCTCCTGCACGTTGAGCACCGTCGCAACGGCGGAGGCGACGTGGTCGGGCTCGCGAATCGGCGCCAGCATGACGACGTAGCTGCCGCCGGCGTACGCGTGCGCGAGCTCGGCCGTGACGCGCAGTCCCAGGCGGGTCTTGCCCGACCCGCCGGGGCCGGTCAGCGTGACGAGCCTGGTCCCGGGGCGCTGCATGAGCTCGATCGCCTCGGCCACGAGCGAGGCACGCCCGATGAGCGAGCGCGCGGACGCGAGCGGGGAATGCTCGGCCGCGGCGGCGGGGCTCGTCTCGACATCTTCCACGTCGTGGCGGCGATCGGCATCGAGCGTGAACCGTTAGCCGCGTCCGGGCGCGGTCGCGATCGATTGCGGCCCCAGGAGCTTGCGCAGGGTCACGACGTGGACCTGCAGGTTGTTCTCCTCGACGACGAGGCCTGGCCAGACCACGTCGAGGAGCTCCTGCTTGGGGACGACCCGGTCGCGCCGCGCGACGAGCGCTTCGAGGAGGTCGAACGCCCGTCCGCCGAGCTTGGCGGGCCGCCCGTCCGTGACGAGGGTTCGCTTCGCGCAGTCCAGCCGGATGCGCCCTGCGGCGAAGCTCAAGACGTCGTTGCTGTGCTCCACGGGACCTCCGGCGCCTAAGCGGGCAAAGCGGGCACGGCGGGATGGGGCACCCGCATCATGCCACGCAGGGCGCGACAAGTCATCGGGTTTGCGCAAGACGGGCAGAGCAGCGGAACGATCTCGTAGATACCGGCGAGTCGCTGCGCTCGAGCGTGCGGACAGCGCGAGCGGCCGCAGGCGCAAGACAGGCCCGACCGCGAAACGATGTATGGTCCAGGCTCGAGGCCGAAGGCAGCGGTACCCTCTTCGGCGAGGGCGACAACAGCGGAAGAGTGGGGCGCGGTGCGCAGTCCATGACTTTCCATCACGCGAGCGATCACGGGCCCTTCGCAACCGATCTGCCGGCGCGTCTCCCGGTGTCATCCTTCAGCGCAGCGAGGGATCCGCTTTCGCGTCGAATCAGCGAATTGCGTATGTGGATGTCGCCCGGCAGCCGGCCGAGTCCGAGCTTCGCGAGCCATGGCCACAGGAGGCCGACCGCGAGCAGGACGCCGCCGAGGATGATCAACACGCTGCATGCCAGTGCCGCTTCGCGTCGTTGTACCACGAGGGCGCGGCGTGCTTTCTCCACATGGCGATCGCGGAGTATGTCAAGATCGTGTGTTTCATTGGGCGCCCACTACCTCATCCGTAGCTCGTACTCCTTCACGCGATGGCGCTTCAGGTCTGGCTCGTCTACTTCGTGGCTGCTTTGGGCCTTTCGCTGTCTCCGGGACCCAATAGCCTGCTCGCGCTTACGCATGGCGCGCTGCACGGGCGCCGCAAGACGCTCTACACGCTCGTGGGGGGCTCGGCGGGGTTCCTGCTGATCATCGCGCTGTCGATGTTCGGCATCGGGGCCCTGCTGCGGACCTCGCTCGTGTGGCTCACCGTGCTGAAGTGGGTGGGAGGCGCCTATCTGGTCTGGCTCGGCATCCAGGTGTGGCGCTCACCGCCGGTTCGTGTGGAGGAGCCGGGCGCCGGGATGGCCGTGAGGGGAGCCTCGCTGTTCCGCCAGGGCTTCCTCTCCGCCGCCACCAATCCCAAGGGCATCCTCTTCTTCGCGGCGTTCCTGCCGCAGTTCATCGATCCGGCGCGCAGCATCCTCGCGCAGTTTGCGATCATGGCATCGACGTTCGTGGCGATCGAGTTCGTCACGGAGTTCGTCCTCGCCACGCTGGCGCAGCGCATCACCCGGTGGCTCGAACGCGCCGGCCGCGCCTTTAACCGCGTGTGCGGCGGCATCTTCGTGGCCATCGGCGCCCTGCTGCCGCTGCGCGGTTGACCGTGTGGCTTCGGGGCGCTGTGTCGCGCCAGTCGAACAAGCCGATCCGCCCGCAATCTCTCCGGAACCGAGATTTCGCCGCGCCTGGCCTACCAAAGAAGGTCCCGGCTTCGCCGGAGGATGATTACCGAAACAAGTTGAGCGCGCCGTCCAGGTCGCAGAAGTCCAGCGCGTGGGTGGCCGCCGCGCGCACGACGGGCTTCGCGCGGTATGCGATCGACACCTCGGCCTCCCTGAACATCGGCAGGTCGTTGGCGCCGTCGCCGAGCGCGACCGCCAGGCCCCGGTGGCGCGCCTTGAGGTCGCGGACGGCTGCGGCCTTCGCCTCGGCGTCGACGATGGCTCCCTCGACGCGACCGGTGAGCCGGTCGTCGCGCACCTCGAAGGTGTTCGCGAGCGTCACGTCGAGGCCGAGCCGCGCTCGGAGCCGTTCGGTGAAGAACGTGAAGCCGCCCGAGACTAGCACGGTGACCGCGCCCACCGCCTTGAATCCCGCCAGCATCCGCGCGGCACCGGGCGAGATGCGCAAGCGCTCGTCGTAGACCGCGGCGAGATCGGCGACCGGCAGGCCGGCGAGCAGCGCGACCCGCCTCGTGAGGCTCTGCGCGAAGTCGATCTCACCGCGCATCGCACTCGCCGTGATCGCCGCGACCTCGGGCTTGATGCCCTTGAAGTGGGCGATCTCGTCGATGCACTCGATGGTGATCAACGTCGAATCCATGTCCATGGCGACGATGCGGACATCGGCGAGCTTGCGATCCACGGGCACGAATGCAGCGTCGCAACCGGCTTCATTCGCCGCGATGAGGAAGCTGTCATCGCGGGAGACTCCGGGTAAGAGGACTGCGACCGGTACGCCGCTGCCGATCGGAACGATCGCCTGCGCACGCGTACGCGCGGCCAGCGTGGCGACGACGGGCGCGGCGAGCGCCGGCGCCTGCAGCACGAGATCGGCGAATGCTGACAATAGGTACTGTCGTTCTATAGCGCGGGTGGTGGGCAAGATTACTATAGAGCGTCCGCCTTCGGACGAGGCGGAACGAATCTGACTCGGGGACAAGTGGGCGATCCTGTTCTCGCATCCCAAGGATTTCACCCCCGCACGCACGACCGAGCCGGGCTACCTCGCCGAAACCAGGCGCGCGATGATGATCGCAGGGTAGAGCTGTCCCAGGAGCGCTTCGAGAGCGGCAAGCGAGCGCGCGACGTTCGCGACCGGCGAGATGTCTCCGTAGCCGACCGTGGTCAGCGTGACGAAGCTGAAGTAGCCCCAGTCGAACATCGTCGTGCGCGAAGGAGTGACCCCGGCAAAGGCCCCGGGGACATGGCCGGCGACGAGCGCGTACACCGCCGCGAAGATCGCGCCTACGAGCAGGTACAGCACGATGGCGCCGAGCAGGCGGTCGCCGATCGGGCGGCGGGCGGCGAACACGCCGGTGGCGATGGCCACCGCGAGCACGACGAGCGAAACCAGCAGCAGCACGTGATGCCACGCCGTGGAACCCAATGCCCAGGCGATGACGAGCGCAGCCGTGAGCAGCGCGAGCAGGGATGCGACTCGCTGGTGGTCGCTGATGGCGGCGATGCCGCTGGCAAGCGTGAGGATCAGCAGGAGCCGTTCCGCCAGCGAGATGTCCGCACCCATCGGCGTAATCACCGGCAGAACGAAGATGCCCAGCGCCGTCAGCGCAAGCAGCCCTGCCATCCCACTCCTGCGCAGTCCCGACGCCATCCGCCCTCCAGAGTGTCCGCGTTCGACTAAATCTAGCTAGGGCGCTTGGCGCGACCCTTGTGCGACCGGTCCTCACGCGACAGGGGCTCCGCGTACACCGGATGTGCAGGCACCAGCGCGGCCGACCCTTGCGCCGGCGTGAATTCGATCCTTGCCTGCTCCATGTCGACGCGCGCGACCACGACCCGCACGCGGCCGGCGAGCTGATGGATGACGCCGCTGCGCTCGCCGACCAGCGCGTGGCGCGCGGCGTCGAAGTGGAAGTAGTCGCGCCCGAGCTCGGTGACGTGCACGAGGCCGTCGATCATGAGTCCGTCGAGGGTCACGAACAAGCCGAAATTGGTAACCCCGCTGATGGTTCCCTCGAATTCTTTGCCGACGTGGTCCTGCATGTAGTAGCACTTGAGCCAGTTGACGACGTCGCGCGAGGCGTCGTCGGCGCGGCGCTCGGTCATCGAGGTGTGCACGCCGAGCTGCTGCCAGGTCATGTCCGCGGGCGTGTAGTGCTGTCCGGACAGCGCCGCCTTGATCGCGCGGTGCACGAGCAAGTCGGGGTAGCGGCGGATGGGCGAGGTGAAATGCGCGTAGGCCTCGTAGGCGAGCCCGAAGTGGCCCCCGTTATCCGGACGGTACTGCGCCTGCGAGAGCGAGCGCAGGAGCACCGTCTGCAGAAGGTCGAAGTCCGGGCGATCGCGCGCGCTGGCGAGGAGCTTCGCGTAGTCGGCGGCGGTGGGCTTCTCGCCGCCTGCCAAGTGCAGCGCGGACGTCGAGAGGAACTCGCGCAGCGCGGCGAGCTTCTCCGGCGGCGGCGGCTCGTGCACGCGGAACAGCGTCATCTGCTTTCGTTGCGCGAGGAAATCGGCCGCGCACACGTTGGCCGCCAGCATGCACTCTTCGATGAGCTTGTGCGCGTCGTTGCGCGGCGCCGGCACGATCGCCGCGATCTTGCCGTGCTCGTCGAACTCGATCGCGAGCTCGGTCGTCTCGAAGTCGATCGCGCCGCGCTTCGTGCGCGCCGCCGCCAGCGCTTCGTACAGCGAGTACAGGTTGGTGAGGTGCGGCAACAGCGCCTTCGCCTGCGCGCCTTTCGCGCGCTTCGGATTCGACAGCCAGTCCCAGGCCTGCGTGTAGGTGAGCCGCGCGCGCGAATGCAGGACGGCGGGATAGAAGCGATAGGCCTTGATGGCTCCGAGCGGCGTGATTTCCATGTCGCACGCCATGCACAGGCGATCGACGTCCGGCTTCAGCGAGCAAAGCTCGTTGGACAGCTCCTCCGGCAGCATCGGGATCACCCGCCGCGGGAAGTAGACCGACGTGCCGCGCTCGCGCGCGTTGCGGTCGATCGCGTCGCCTTCGCGCACGTAGTGCGCGACGTCGGCGATGGCGACCACGAGGCGGAAGTTGCTGCCCTTGCGCTCGCAGTACACGGCGTCGTCGAAGTCCTTCGCCGTTTCGCCGTCGATGGTCACGAGCGGCAGGCCGGTCAGTTCCACGCGGCCCTTGCGATCGCCCGGGCGCACGTCCTGCGGCAGCCGCTTCGCCTGGCGCTGCGCTTCCTTGCCGAACTCGAACGGCAGTGCGTGCTTGCGCAGCGCGATCTCGATTTCGATGCCGGGATCGGTGGCGTTACCCAGCACGCCGGTCACGCGCGCGACGGCTTCGTGGTCCGCGGTCGGCTGCTCGACGATCTCGGCCACCACGATCTCGCCGACCTTCGCCCCGCCGATGCCGTCCTCCGGCACCAGGAAGTCCTGGTTGATGCGCCGGTTCTCGGCGACGATGAAGTGCACGCCGCGCTCGGCGTGCAGCCGGCCGACGACCTCGCGGTTGGCGCGATTCAGCACTTCCACGATCTCGCCCTCGCGCCGTCCGCGCCGGTCGTAGCCCGCCATGCGCACGACCACGCGGTCCCCGTGCAGCGCCTTGTGCATTTCGCGCGCGCCGAGGAAGAAGTCTTCGCTGCCGTCTTCGGGAAGGAGGAAGCCGAAGCCGTCCGGATGTCCTTGCACGAGGCCGACCACGAGGTCGAGCTTCGCCACCACGCAAAGCTCGCCCTTGCGGTTGGTGAGGAGTTGGCCGTCGCGCTCCATCGCGGCCAGCCGGCCCGCGAGCGCCTCCTGCGCGGAGCGGTGCACACGCAGCTCGCGGGCGAGTTCCGCGGGGGGCATCGGCACGCCACCTGCTGCGAGCGCGCGCAGGATATCGTCGCGCGAAGGGATGAGCGCCGCGTCGGCGTCGCCGCGCGCTCGGCGAGGCGAGGTCCCGGGTTCAGGGGTGGGTTTGCGCGATCTGGTCAAAGTTCGATACAATTAAGGGTTGTGGTTTGTGGTGCCGTGCCCAGGTGGCGGAATTGGTAGACGCACTAGGTTCAGGTCCTAGCGGTGGCAACACTGTGGGGGTTCGAGTCCCTTCCTGGGCACCAGAAAACTTCTGAAGGAAGCGAGCGCGGCGCGCTCGCTTCTAATCCTTGTAGGTTATCGCAACCGGCCGGCCGTTGACGCGCAACTCGCCGCTCGCCACGTCCACCTCGAAGAGCGGCCGGTCGCCGTTATATAGGCCCCAGCGTCCCGTTTCGGGATCGAACTTGCTCGCGATCGCCGCTGATTCCTCGTACGCGATCTTGTTGCCCGCGCGCATCGCGTAGCACGCGTAGCGGCACTGCGACCAGACCATCATCCCGAAGTTGACGTCGGAGTGCTCGTCCTCGAGGCCCATCGGCGCGATCATCACGCCGTAGTCGACGGTGGCCTTGGGCCCGGTCTCGAACGCGCGCCCGACGATGATGCCGAGCCCGATGCGGTCGCCGCCCTGGCTGCCGGGCACGGGGCTGGGGCCGGTCGTCAGCGCGTCCACCTCCAGCGCGTAGAAGCCCCCGCGACCGGTTGCATCCTGCAATTCCATCACCCCGGCCCACGTGGGCCCGAGGCCCGTCTTGTGCGCCTGGCTGTACGAGGACACGTTGTAGCCGTGGTTGGACGGGTTGTGCAGGACGGTGAGGTTCGCCCATTCGAGCGACTGTGAATCCGGATGGGTGGTGACGTGGGTGTACAGCGCGGGCACGACATTCGGCACGCCGCCGGCGGGCGCGCTGCGGGTCACCGTCAGGCTTGCCGCGAGGGGAAACACGTCGTGCGGCTTCGGCGTGACGCCCGTGAAGTAGCCCGACTGCGCGGCGGCGTTCACCGACGCGAGCAGCAGGGCAAGGAATGAGGCGCAGCGCATGGAGGGTCCCCTGTGGATGACGATTACGCTACGGTAGCGTACCGATGCCGCACATACAAACGGCGTCGTCCCTTGGTATGCTCGCGCTGTTCCCGGCAGGGCGGAGGTGCAACATGAGCGACGACAAGACGGTGATGACGAGGATCGGCGAAGCGGTGGACGCCGCGAAGGAGAAGGCCTCGGCGGTGGGCGCCACCCTGGCCCGCAAGGCCGGTGCGGTGGTCGACGACGTCGCCCGCCAGGCGGGCAAAGCCAAGGCCGCCGTGGAGAAGAAGGCGCGCGCGGCCAAGGCGACGATCAAGCGCAAGGCCAAGGCAGCGGAAGCGGGCGCGGCGGGTGCGGCGAAGAAGGCCAAGCGGGTGGTCAAGCGGCAGGCGAAGTCGGCCGCGGCGGCGGGCAAGAAGGCTGCCGGCAAGGTCAAGCGCGCGGTCGCGGGCAAGCCCAAGGCACGCAAGAAGCCGGCCGGCAAAAAGACCGCGCGCAAGGCCGCGAAGCCGGCATCCCGGCGGGCAGCGTCGAAGAAGCCCGCCGCGAAGAAGCGCTGAGGCTAGCAGCTCGTTGAAAATCCCACTGTGTCATCCCGAGGAGCGACGGCGACGAGGGATCTGCTTTACGCAACTCGCTGATTCGACGCGAAAGCGGATCCCTCGCTTCGCTCGGGATGACACCGGATTGGATACGGCCGCGAAAAGTCGACAAACGACTAGCTGGCGCGGCCCGACAACCGTTCCTTCAATCCGTCCGGCCCGAGGTTGTCGTAGACCTCGAACGGCTGGTGGATCCAGGGGTTGTCGGGCAGGTACTGTACGTAGTAGTCGGGCTTGAACACGGAGCACGCCTTCCACCACAGCACCGCCGTGCGCAGCTCGCTGACGTGTGGGAAGCGATTCGGCAGTTCCTTGTAGACCGCTTCCAGCGTGTGTCCGGAGTCGACCATGTCGTCGACCAGCAGCACGCGCTCTCCCAACCGCGGTTTGGTCATGGTCATGTGCTCGGCGATCACGAGCTGGCCGCGGACGGTGCCGCCCTCGGCGGTGTACGAGTGCGTCGACAGAATGGCCAGCGGCTTTTCGTAGATGCGCGAGAGCACGTCGCCGACGCGCAGGCCGCCGCGCGCGATGCAGATGATCTGGTTGAAGTGGTAGCCGGACTCGTGCACCGCGTAGGCGAGTTTTTCGACCAGCGTGTTGTACTCCTCCCAGGTCACCTTCAAACTCAATGATTTCCCTCCGCGCTACGCCTCTTATCGATCTCGGGTGGCAGTTCTACCACTAATCGTCGGGCTCCGCCCGCGATTCGTGGCCGACCTGACCGGGCGAAAGTAGGAGTGTACTTTCGCCCGCCTAGGAAAACGGATGATGCACCAGAATCGTCTCGTCGCGATCCGGTCCGGTCGACACCATCGCGATCGGCGCGCCGGCGAGCGTCTCGATGCGCCGCAGGTACGCGCGCGCGTTGGCGGGGAGGGCCGCGAACGATCGCGCACCCACCGTCGACTCGCGCCAGCCGGGCATGGTCTCGTACACCGGCATGCAGCGCGCAACGGCTTCCGCCCCCGTGGGAATGAGGTCGAGCGCGCATCCGTCCATGCGGTACGAGGTGCAGACCTTGATCTCGTCCATGCCGTCGAGCACGTCGAGCTTGGTGATGCACAGGCCGTCCACGCCGTTCAACTGCAGCGAGCGCTTGAGCGCGGGCAGGTCGAGCCAGCCGCAGCGCCGCGGCCGCCCGGTCACCGATCCGAATTCGTTGCCGCGTTTGGCGAGGCCGGCGCCGACGGCGTCGGTGAGCTCGGTCGGGAAGGGGCCGGTACCGACGCGGGTGGCGTACGCCTTCACGATTCCCAGTACGTAGTCGAGCATCTGCGGCCCGATGCCGCATCCCGCGGCGGCGGCGCCCGCGAGGCAGTTGCTGCTGGTCACGTACGGGTACGTGCCGTGATCGATGTCGAGGAGCGCGCCCTGCGCCCCCTCGAACAGCAGCGACTCGCCGCGCTCGCGCGCCTCGTGCAGCAGGCCCGCGACATCGGCCACCATCGGCCGCAGTTCCAGCGCCTGCGCCAGCGCGTCGTCGCGCGTCGCCGCGAAGGGCACCGGGTCGCGCTTGTAGTAGTTGACCAGCATGAAATTGTGGAGCTCGAGCAACGCGGCGAGCTTGGCCGAGAAGCGCTCCGGGTCGAGGAGGTCCTGCACGCGCAGCGCGCGCCGCGCGATCTTGTCCTCGTACGCCGGCCCGATGCCGCGGCCGGTGGTGCCGATCTTCTCATCGCCCATCGCCGCCTCGCGCGCCTGGTCGAGTGCCACGTGGACCGGCAGCACCAGCGGGCAAGCGGGTGAGATCTTAAGACGCGAGCGCACTGCAACACCCGCCGCTTCGAGCTCGCCGATCTCCTGCAGCAGTGCCGACGGCGACAGCACGACGCCGTTGCCGACGTAGATGCCGACGTTCGGTCGCAGCACGCCCGACGGGATGAGCCGCAACACCGTCTTGCGACCGCCGATCACGAGGGTATGCCCGGCGTTGTGGCCGCCGTGGTAGCGCACGACACCGGTGGCGCTCTCGGTCAGCCAGTCGACGATCTTGCCCTTGCCCTCGTCACCCCACTGGGTGCCGATGACGACCACGTTCTTTGCCATTACGGCTCCTCGACGCGCCAGCCGCCGCTGCGGTGAACCAGTTTGCGAACACCCTCGTGCGTTTCGCCGGGCAGGGCAACGATCACCGCCTCGCCCCGTGCGCGCAAGGCGGCGGCGGCGCGCGCGAGCTCGGCGTCGTCTTCGGCGGGCGCGACGATCGGCGTGGGGCAGGCCGTCTCCCGCGCGAGCGAAACGAGCCTGCGCAGGTCCATCGAAAATCCGGTGGCCGGCCGCGCGCGGCCGAACGCGCGTCCCACGCCGTCGTAGCGGCCGCCGCGGCCGCAATCGATCACTGCGCCGTCCGCGCCCTGCGCGAACACGCTGAAGGTGGCGCCGGTGTAGTAGTGGAAGCCGCGCAGGTCGGCGAGGTCGACGTGGATGGCGTCGACGTTCGCGGCGGAATCGGCAAGCGTGGCCAGCGCGTCGAGCGCGCCCGCGACGTCGGGCAGCGAAGGCAGCGCTTCGCGCGCGGCAGCCAGCGTGGCCTGCGCGGGACCGTAGAGTGACGCAAGCGCGCGCAGTCCCGCGCGCGCCGGGTCGGGCAGCGGCGCGGTGAGCTCGCGAACGGCGGGGCTGTTCTTGTCGCGCAGCGCGGCGAAGAGCTCGCTGTCATCGCCCTCGCCGGTGCCGTCGAGCCCCGCGGCACGGGCGAGCGCGCGATACGGTCCGACGTGCCCGAGGTCGAGGTGCAGCCCGCCGATGCCGGCCGCGGCGAGCGCCGACAGCAGGAGCCGCACCGTCTCGCGATCGGCGGCGATGCCGCCGTAGCCGTACAGCTCGGCGCCGATCTGGATCACCTGCCGCGTCTCGCCCGGCGGCGCGACGGTCTTGAGTACGCTGCCCGCGTAGCACAGGCGCGTGACGCCGGACTCGTTCAAAAGGTGCGCATCGATACGTGCGACCTGCGGCGTGGTATCGGCGCGTGCGCCGAGCAACCGCCCCGAGCGCGGATCGACGACCTTGAACGTGATGAGGTCCAAGTCGCGCCCGGTACCGGTCAGGAGCGACTCGAGGTACTCGATCAGCGGCGGCTGCACGAGCCGGTAGCCATGCGCGCGGAAGTGATCGAGCAGCGCTCGGCGCAGCGCCTCGACCTGCGCTGCCTCCTGCGGCAGCACATCCTCGATCGCCTCGGGCAATAGCCACCTACGCATACTGCAATGCGAGCAGACCGATCACGCCGATCCCAATCGAAACGAGCCCGATGAAGCGAAGCTGCCCGTCGCTCATTTCGGTGACCTTGCGGAATGTCTCACGCCACAGCGACGGCGCGCAGAAGGGCAGGAGGCCTTCCAGGATGAGGACCATGGCCAAGGCCGCCCACAGCGAGTCCACGCGCGATGGCGACGCCGCGGCGCTACTTCGCCGGCGCCACCGGCCGCGGCGCGCGGGCGCCATTCGAGTTCCTGAAGTACTGGAAGAACTCGCCGCTCGGATCGAGCACCATCAAGTCGTTGCGCCCGCGGAACGTCGCCTTGTACGCCTCGAGGCTTCGGTAGAACGCGTAGAACTCGGGGTTCGGGCTGTACGCCGCCGCGTAGATCGCCGCCGCCTTGGCGTCGCCTTCGCCCTTGATCTTCTGCGCCTGACGGTAGGCGTCGGCGAGAATCACCTGCCGCTGGCGGTCGGCGTCGGCACGGATCTTTTCCGATTCGGCGGCGCCGAGCGAGCGCAGCTCGTTGGCCACCCGCCGCCGCTCCGATTCCATGCGCGCGTATACCGGACCGGTCACATCGGCTGGCAGCGCGACCCGGCGCAGCCGCACGTCGACCACCTCGACGCCGATGTTGCGCGCGTCCTGGTCGGCCTTGACCCGCGTCTCGTTCATGATCCGGTCGCGGCCGGTGGAAATGGCCTCGTGCATGGTCGACTTGTTGAACTCCTCCGCCAAGTTGCTGCGCACGGTTTGCGACAGTCGCGCCCGCGCCGCGTCCTCGTTGCCCTGGACGGCAACGTAGTACTGCCGGACGTCCACGATGCGCCAGAGCACGACGAAGTCGACCTCGAGCGGCGTCTTCTCCGACGTGACCACGCGGTCGACGTCGCTGTTCTCGAGGGTGAGGTTGCGGCGGTCGAAGTAGCGCACGTTTTGCACCAGCGGGACCTTGAAGTACAGGCCGGCGGTGTCGTTGACGCCGATGATCTCGCCCAACTGGAACTTGATGGCGTAACGCGTCTGCTCGACGGTGTAGACCGCCTGCGACGCGACGATGACGAGCGCCACGAGGAGCGCGAGGAGGGGCATGGTGAGTCGCATGGCCGCGTATCCTAGCCTAGCGTTCGCGGCTGCGCAGGCTTTCGCGCGTGCGTGGATCGGCCGCGGGCGGTGCCTCGGGGGCGGGCGCCGAGGGCCGCGGCGGCACTGCGGCCTCCGCGGCTCCGGGCGCACTCTGCTGCATCAGCTTGTCCAGCGGCAGGCCCAGCAGGCTGGCGCCCTTCTGGTCGATCAGCACCTTGCTCGAGTTGCCGAGCACCGACTGCATCATGTCGAGATACAACCGGTCGCGGGTGACCGCGGGCGCCTTGGCGTACTCGGCCACGATGGAGCGGAAGCGCGAGGCGTCGCCTTCCGCTCTTTGCGTGACCTCGGTGCCGTAGCCGTTGGCCTCCTCCAGGAGGCGCGACGCCAAGCCGCGCGCGCGCGGCACGACGTCGTTGGCGTAAGCCTGGCCTTCGTTGACGAGGCGCACCCGGTCCTGCGCCGCCTTCACCGCGTCGTCGAAGGCCGCCTGCACCTTGTCCGGCGGCTGCACGCTCTGCAGCGTGACCTTCTGGATGTTCACACCGGTCTTGTAGCGGTCCATCGACTTCTGCATGAGATCGCGCGTCTGTTGCGCGATCTGCTCGCGGCCTTCGTACAGCGCGAAGTCCATCTTGGCTCGGCCGACTACCTCGCGGATGGCCGACTCGGCCACGAACTTGACCATCTCCTCCGGCTTGCGGTTGTTGAAGACGAAAGCCTCCGCGCTGTTGAGGTCGTACTGCACCGCGAACTGGATGTCGATGATGTTCTCGTCCTCGGTCAGCATCGTCATCTCTTTGGCGTTGCGGTTCGCCGGCTGGTTGCGATAGCCGATCTCGACGGTGCGCACCTGCTTGAAGTCGACGAGTTCGACCGTCTCGATCGGGAACGGCAGGTGCCAGCGTGGCCCGGGCTGGGTGGTTTCGGTGTACTTGCCGAAGCGCGTCACGACCCCGCGGCGGCCTTCGTCGACGATGTAGAACCCGCTGGCGAGCCAGACGACGAGCACCAGCAGCGCGAGCAGGCCCGCGCCGCCGAGCGCCAAGCCCCGCCGCGGCGGGCCGCCACCGTTACCGGCATCGCCTTGGCCTTGGTTGCGGCGACCGAGCAGGTCGCTCATGCGGCGGTTGACGTTGCGCCAGATCTCGTCGAGATCGGGCGGACCGCCGCTATTCCCGCGCTTGCCCCACTGGGGATCGTTGAGGGACATCGAGTCCGAAAGAAATAATGGATACTGGAGCTGGTTGGACTACCCTCCGCGCTGCGCGCTTCGGGGCAAATTCGCGTTCGGGAGCGTGGCCTCCTTGTTCTGCTCGCGTCACGCATGCTTCCGCGCGTCGGCCACGTACGCTTGCGCGGCGACGCGCCCTGCGGGCCTTGCCTCGACCTTAGGGTCTCGGCCGCCTTGCTCGCTAGGGCCCCTCGCGCTCAAGCCTCGTCGTGGACCTCCGTTGCCTCGTGCGCTGGCATCGGCGCGTGGCTGGCGCCGGCCGGAAAGCGCGTGGCAAGCGCGGTGAGGAGGCCTTCGCATCCGGCGCCGGTCAAGGCGCTCAAGCGAACCGTGGAAATGGTACCACAGGCGTCGTGCTCCACCCCGGGGGGCAGCGACGACTGGTCGACCTTGTTGATCACCCGGATGCGCGGAACGTCCGCGGCGCCGATCTCGGCCAGCACGCCCTCGACCGCCGCCTCCTGCAGGTCGCGCTCGGACGAGGCGCCGTCGATCACGTGCAGCAGGAGATCGGCGTCGGCGGCCTCGGTCAGGGTCGAGCGGAACGCCGCCACGAGGTCGTGCGGCAGCTCGCGGATGAAGCCGACGGTGTCCGAGAGCACGATCGGCGCCCCGCCGGGCACGTGGACCTTACGCAGCGTGGTGTCGAGGGTCGCGAACAAATGGTCGGCGGCGAGCGCCTGCGCGCCGGTGAGACGATTGAACAGCGTCGACTTGCCGGCGTTGGTGTAACCCACGAGCGCGACCGTGCGCACGTCGGCGCGCCGGCGGGTGCGGCTTTGCACGGCGCGGCTCCGCGCGACACGGGCGATGCGCGCGCGCAACACCTTGACCCGCTGCCCGATGAGCCGGCGGTCGGTCTCGAGCTGCGTCTCGCCGGGGCCGCGCAGGCCGATGCCGCCTTTCTGCCGTTCGAGGTGGGTCCAGCCGCCGGCCAGGCGCGTGGCGAGGTGCGCAAGCTGCGCGAGCTCGACCTGTAGCTTGCCTTCGGCGCTGCGCGCGCGCAGCGCGAAAATGTCGAGGATGAGGCTCGTGCGATCGACCACGCGGCACTCGAGCCGTTGCTCGAGGTTGCGCTGCTGCACGCCGGACAGTGCGTGGTCGAAGATGACGAGGTCGGCGCTGGCTTCGCGCCGCTGCGCGTCGATCTCGTCGACCTTGCCGCGGCCAGCAAAATACGCGGGATCGGGGCGCGCGCGGCGGCCCGTCACCGTGCCCGCCACCACCGCTCCCGCGGACAGAGCGAGCTCGGCGAGCTCCTGGCGGCGATAGGCGGCGCCGTCGTTGCCGAAGTCGAGCACGACGAGCAGGGCGCGGTTGCCCCGGCTGGGACGCTCAAACACAGGTGTCGGCTTTCAGCTATCAGCTATCGGCAAAACCGGCACCAGCCGCCTGCGCGCCGTTGCTGATGGCCGACAGCTGATAGCGGGCAGCTGACCACTGTCAACTGTCTCCTGACTCCTGATTCGGCGCGTGGTGGGGCATCGCGACCGGGCGGGCGGGAACCACCGTCGAGATCGCGTGCTTGTACACCATTTGGGTGACGGTGTTCTTGAGCAGGACGACATACTGGTCGAACGACTCGATCTGGCCCTGCAGCTTGATGCCGTTCACGAGGTAGATCGAAACCTGAACGTGCTCCTTGCGCAGCGTGTTCAGGAACGGGTCTTGAAGCATTTGCCCTTTATTGCTCATCGCTTCCGCTCCGCTTTTGTATTTTTCGCTCTGCACGCCGGCACCCCCGGGCGGGCCGCGTGCCGCGAAAGCGGCCTAACGCCGTCTGGCAGATGTGTCCGCGTACGGGTTGGCGCTCGCCTTGAATTGTATCCTAAGGGGGGTGCCGCGCAGTTGGAACGCGTCGGCGAAGAATCGTTCCAGGTAGCGCCGATAGGAGTCCGGCACGTGCCGCAGGGCGGTGCCGTGGATCACCACGAGTGGCGGGTTGACCCCGCCCTGGTGCGCGTAGCGCAGCTTCGGGCGCACGAGGCCGGCGCGGGGCGGCTGCTGGCGCTCCACCGCAAGCTGCAGCGTGCGGGTGAGCCGCGGCGTCGGGAGCTTGGCCATGGCGGCCGCGAACGCCTCGCGCACCGACTTCAGCACCGCCGGGATGCCCTGGCCGTGCTTCGCCGAGATGAAGTGGTGGGCGGCAAAATCGAGGAAGCCCATCTTGCGTTCGAGGTCGCGCTTGGCCTGCGCGCGCACGTCGGCATCCGCCGCGTCCCACTTGTTCACCGCGACCACCAGCGCGCGGCCGGCGTCGAGGATGTGGCCAGCCAGATGCGCGTCCTGCTCGGTGATGGTGTGCCGGGCGTCGAGCAACAGCACCACCACGTGCGCGTCCTCGATCGCCTGCAGCGTCTTGATCACCGAGAACTTCTCGACCGCCTCGAACACCTTGCCGCGGCGGCGGATGCCGGCGGTGTCGATCAGCGTGTACTTCTGGCCGCCGCGGATGAAGTCGAGGCGGATCGCGTCGCGCGTGGTGCCGGGCTCGTCGAAGGCGATCATTCGCTCCTCGCCCAGGATCGCGTTGACCAGGGTGGATTTGCCGACGTTGGGGCGGCCGACGATCGCGACGTCGATGGTATCGGGGCGTTCGCGGTCTTCCGCTGCGCCCAGCGTTTCCTCGCCCTCGCCGCCCCCCGCGAGGTCGAGCACGTGCTCGAACAGCGGCCGCACGTTCTCGCCGTGCGCGGCGGAGATCGCGACCGGTGGCCCAAGGCCTAGCTCGTGGAATTCCGCCACGGTGCGCTCGGCGGGCAAACCTTCCGCCTTGTTGACCGCGAGCACGACCGGCCGCCCGGACTTGCGCAACAGATCGGCGATCACCGCGTCCTGCGGGGTCAGGCCGTCGCGGCCGTCGACGATGAACACCACGACGTCGCACTCCGCGATCGCCTGCTTGGTCTGCCGCGCCATCGCGTGCAGGATGCCGCTCGTCGCCTTGGGCTCGAAGCCGCCGGTGTCGACCACGAAGCAGGCGCGATCGCCGAGCCGCGCGCGCCCGTAGTGACGGTCGCGGGTGAGTCCGGGAAAATCGGCAACCAGCGCGTCGCGCGACTTGGTCAGACGGTTGAAGAGCGTGGACTTGCCGACGTTGGGGCGGCCGACGAGTGCGATGGTGGGCAGCACAGGGTCAGATTCGAATTTCGACAGGGTCAGATTCGAATTTCGCCTTGCGGGCGAGGCAGCAAGGCCGATCGATGGTACCGAAGCGCAGCAGAAATTCGACTCTGACCCCGTATTCCATCGAGTATCGACTCTGACCCCGTATTCCTTCGAGTATCGACTCTGACCCTATTTACCGGTCACGGCGTACAGATTCCCGCCTGCCGACTGGAACAAGATGCTCGACAGGAAGACAGCGGGCTGCGACGTCGCGGGCGTGCCGTCGGTGGCCATGCGGGCGACGTACGCGCCGTTGGCGGCGGCGAGCAGGTGCACGTAGCCCTCGACGTCGACCACCGCGACGAAGTCGCCGAGCACCTGCGGCCCGCCGATCTTGCGCTCGGCGAGGCGGTCCTGCTTCCACACCGATGCGCCGGTGCTGCGGTCGAGCGCCTGGACGGCGCCCTTGTCGTCGGTGACATAGATGTTCCTGCCGTCGCCGGTGAGCCCGTACAGGCTCGATACGTCGCGCGACCAGTTGAGCGTGCCGCGCGCGATGTCGAAGCACGCCACGCGCCCCTGGTAGGCGACCGCGCACACCTGAGTGCCATCGATGAGGGGCAGCGAGGTCACGTCGGCGATGCGCTCGAGCTCGGTCGCGCCCTTGGGGTTCGCCACCGTGCCGTCCCAGCCGACGATGCCCGAGTTCATGTCGAGCGCCACGAGCCGCCCGCCGGCGGTGCCGACGAACAGGCCGCCGCGGGTGGTGACGCCGCCCGCGTAGTTGCGCACCGTGAGCGCCGGCGTGATGCGCTGGTTCACCCACCTCTTGTTGCCGTCGGCGGCATTCAGGGCATGCACGCTGCCGTCGCCGGCGAACACCGCAACCACGCCGTCGGCGACTTTCGGCGGCGCGACCACCTCGGTGGACACCCGCGCCGTCCATTTCTGCTTGCCGCTCGCGTCGAAGGCGAATACTTCGCCCTTGTCGGTGCCGACCACGACGGTGTCGGCGTCGGCGCCCACGCCGGCGGACAGGCCCTTGGCCGCGGTGATGCGCCATACCTGCCGCCCGTTCGCGGGATCGAGGCGCGTGATGCTGCCGTCGGTGGACGCCGCATAGATCGCGTCGGGGAGCACCGCGGGCGCGAAGCCGGGCACGGCCTTGCCCACGCCGGCCTGCCAGTTGACGGACGCGGTCGCCGACGGCGTCAACTCCGGCAGCGGTCCCGGCTTCTTGGTATTCCACAGCCAGCGCAGCGAGAACGCGGGCGGGACCGGCAGGTAGTCGTAGATCGAGAAGGTCGACGTGCTCGCGCAGCCAGCGGCTACCGTCACCGCCAGCGTCAGCACGCCCGCGCGCAACATCAGAGGGGAAAAGGTCATTTCTTCGCCGGCGCCGCGGCGGCGCTGCCGCTCGCCTTGGGGGCCTCCGGCTTGGGCGGCTCGACCGTGCCACCCAGCGCCTCGAGCTTGAGCTGCACATAGGTCTTGTACTGCGACTTGGCGTCGAGCTTGGCGAGGGCCATCTGGTACGCCGCCTTCGCGTCGTCGATGCGGCCGGCGGCGGCGAGCGCGTCGCCGCGCAGGTCGGCGTACAGCCCCGCGAACGGGTCGCCGTGCTTCGCGTCGAGCACCTTGAGCGCGTCGTCGTACTGCTTGTCGTTGAGCAGGATTTCGGCCAGGCGATAGCGCGCCACCTCCTTGAGCGCATCCTCGTCGGAGCGGTCGATCACCCACTGCACCTGCGCCTTCGCGCCCGCGACGTCGCCGCTGTCGAACAGCGCCTTGGCGAGCATGAGCGCGCCGCGCGACGCGTAACCGGTACGCCCGAACCTGTCCGCGAGCTGCGCGCCGGCCTCCTTCGCCTTCGGCAGCTCGTGGTTGCGCACCGCCTGCGCCAGCGCACCGTAGATCACCGATGCCTCTTCCGCTTGCTTCGCCGTCCACCAGCGCCAGCCCTGCACGCCGGCGAACACGAGCGCCGCCAGCGCCACCGCCCACGTGACGGCGTTGCCCCAGCGCTTCCACCAGGCCTTGAGGTCGTCGAGTTGGTCCTGTTCTTCGAGGTCGTAAACTGCCATCGTCTAGCCTTTCGTGGATTGCATCGCTTGCAGTCGTGCCGCGAGTTCGTGCGCGGGAAAGGCGGCCTGCTCGCCCTTGGAGCGCAGCGGCTTCACCGCCACCGTGTCGGTCGCCGCTTCCTCGTCGCCGATGATGAGCGCGTAGTGCGCCGCGCTCGCGTCGGCGCGCTTCATCTGGGATTTCATGCTTCCGCCGCCGGCGTTGACGACGATCGCGTGCCCCTCGTCGCGCAGCCGCTCCGCCACCTTGCGCGCAAGCAGCCCCGCCGCGTCGCCGTCGTGCACGATATAGGCGAGCGGCACGCGCGTCGTCCGGTCGCCGGCGGACGCGAGGAGAAGGATCATGCGCTCGACGCCGATCGCGAAGCCCGTGGCGAAGTTCCGCTTGCCGCCGACCAGCTCGAACAGGCGGTCGTAGCGGCCGCCGCCGGCTACCGTCCCCTGCGCGCCCAAGTCCTCGCTGCGCGCGACCCACTCGAACACCGTGCGGTTGTAGTAGTCGAGGCCGCGCACGAGGCGCGGGTTGATCTCGAACGCGAGCCCGGCGTCGCCGAGCAGGCGCTGCAAGCCCTCGAAGTGCGCCAGCGACGCGTCCTCGATGTAGTCGATGAGCCGGGGTGCGGCCTCGATCATCGCCTGCATCGCCTTGTTCTTGCTGTCGAGGATGCGCAGCGGATTCGCGTGCAGCCGGCGCTTGGCATCCGCGTCGAGCACGTCGGCATGACGCTCGAAATACGCGATCAGATCCTTGCGATGCGCGAGGCGCTCATGCGCGTTGCCGATGGAGTTGACCTGCAATTCGATGCCGGACAGATCCAGCGCCTTCCACAACCGCGCCAGCATCACGATCTGCTCGGCGTCGACGTCGGGACCCGCGAAGCCCAGCGCTTCGGCGTCGACCTGGTGGAACTGGCGATAGCGCCCGCGCTGCGGCCGTTCGTGGCGGAACATCGGTCCCATCGTCCACACCCGCTGCGGGCGGTCGTAGGTGAGGTTGTGCTGGATGGTCGCGCGCACGATGCCGGCGGTGGCTTCCGGGCGCAGCGTCAGCGACTCGCCGTTGAGCTTGTCCTCGAACGTGTACATCTCGCGCTCGACGACGTCGGTGTGCTCGCCGATGCCGCGCACGAAAAGGGCAGTCGGCTCCACGATGGGCACGCGGATGTTGCGATACCCGTATTGCGCGAACACGGCGCGCGCGGTGTCCTCGAAGCGCTCCCAGAGCGGTGCTTCGTCGGGCAACACGTCGTTCATGCCGCGAACGGCCTGCAATGCGGAAGCCATGGAAGAGCCTAAAGGGCTACTTGACGGTGAACTTGGCGACGTTCTGCCGGATGTACGCGGTGGTGTCGAACGGCGCGCCGCGCACCGTTACCGTCACCGCTTCGGCGTTGCCGAGCACGACCTCGAGCGGCAGCGCGCCGCCGACGGCGTGCGTGGCGCCCGGGTAGCCCATCGTCGACAGCACGACCTGGCCGCGCGCGTCCTTGACCTCGATCCAGGACGTGCCGCGGAACACGAATACCACTGGCGCATCGCCGGCGGCCGCGGCTGCGGGCGGCTCGACGACCGGCGACGGCGCAGCGGTGACGACCTCGGGCGCCGGCGCGCTCTCGGCAACGGCGGGCGCCGGCGCGGCGGGCTCCGGCGCGGGTAGCGTCGCGGGCGCGGGCCGTTGCGCGAACACCGCGCGGCCTTGCTCGACCAGCGGGCGCGCGAACTGGTAAGCGGCGGCGATGGCGACGATGGCGACGAGCGCCAGCGGAATCGCCCAGCGCGCATTGGAGGGCTTGCCCTGCGCTTCCGCCGGAAGCTCACCCATGACCCGCGTGGTCGGGGACAGCGCGGGACGGTCGAGCGACGGGGCGTTGCCCTCGGGCAGCGACGACAGCACGAGGTCGGGGTCGAGGCGCACGAGGCGCGCGTAGTTGCGCAGGAAGCCGCGCACGAACGTGCGGCCGGGCAACTGCGCGAAGTCGTTGTCCTCGAGCGCCTGTACCTGCCGGGGCGCGAGCTTCAACTGCTGCGCGATGGCGTCGGTCGACGCGCCGAGCGCTTCGCGCGCGTTGCGCAGGAGCTCGCCCGCCGTCGGCGGCGGGGCGGCGTCGGCCTGCGGGGAGGTGTCGGCTTCGGCGCTCATCGAACTTCGCTACTCGCTCACTCGCACACGCCCGGCGGGACCGCCCTCGCTTCCGGTGAATCGGGATGGCGCTTGCGCAACTGCGACACGTACGACGCTTCCGACGGATGGTCGCCCAGCTTGCGCTCGATGCACATGCCGAGATACAGCGCTTCCGCCGGCGGGCTCGGCTGCTGCACCACGCGCCGGATCAGCGCGCGCGCCTCGTCGAGGCGTGCCTGGCGGTAGGCGAGCAGCGACAGGCCGTAGGCCGCGTTGAGGTTGTTCGGGTTGAATGCGAGCGCGCGCCGGAAATACTCCTCGGCGCGCCGCGCGTCGCCGATCTCGGCCGCGCACTTGCCCGCGTTGACCAGCGCCACGTCGGGCGTCTTGTACAACGGATTCCTGACCGCGAGATCGAACTCGCCAAGCGACTCCTTCGCGCGGCCGTGCGTGCACAAAAACCAGCCCCAGTTCTGGCGGATCTCGGAGTCGGTGGGCGCCAGCTCGATCGCGGTCTGGAAGTTGGCCTGCGCCTTCGCCTCCTCGCCGAGCATCGCGTACACGAGTCCGTAGACGTTGTAGACCTTCGCGTTCCTGGAATCGAGCTTCATCGCGAGATCGAGCTCCTGCAGCGCGATTTCCATCTGTCCGCGCTCGTAGAAGCCGGCGGCAATCTCGGCATGCAGCTGCGCGCGAACCGGGGCGGGCGCCTCCTGCAGCGGCGGTGGCGTCGGGACCGGCGGCGGGGGCGGCGGCGCCGGCTTCGACGGCGTCGACTCGCAGCCTGCGACGAGCACGGCCGCGGCGAGAGCGAGCGCTGCGAGAATGCGAGCGTTCATCGCGGCGCGGCCACCGGCACGATGCGCGTGGCAAGGCGCCGCGTGGTGCGGTCCTTGATCTGCCCCGCGAGTTGTCCGCACGCCGCGGCGATGTCGTCGCCGCGGGTCTTGCGCACCGTGGCCACGAGCCCGGCATCGGCGAGGCGTCGCTGGAAGTCGAGGATACGCGCACGCGGACTGGTGCGGAACTGCGTGCCCGGGAACGGGTTGAAGGGAATGAGGTTCATCTTGCACGGGACGTGGCGCACGAGGCTCACGAGCTCCGCGGCGTGCGATGCGCTGTCGTTGACGCCGTCGAGCATCACGTACTCGAAGGTCACGAAGTCGCGCGGCGCAGCCGGCAGGTAGCGCAGGCAGGCCGCCATCAGCTCGGCGAGCGGATGCTTGCGGTTGATGGGAACGAGGCGGTCGCGCAGCGCGTCGTTGGGCGCGTGCAGCGACACCGCAAGCGCAACCGGGCATTCCTCGCGCAGGCGGTCGATCCACGGCACGAGACCGGAGGTGGACAGCGTCACGCGCCGGCGCGACAGCCCGTACGCGTTGTCGTCGAGCATGAGCCGCAGCGCGGGGACGACGTGGTCGAAGTTGGCGAGCGGCTCGCCCATGCCCATCATCACGACATTGGTAATGGGTGGCCGCCCTTGTTCGTCCGCCAGCAGCGCGCGGTTGGCGTGCCACAACTGCCCGACGATCTCGGCGGTGGTGAGGTTGCGGTTGAAGCCCTGCTTGCCGGTCGCGCAGAACGCGCAGTCGAGCGCGCAACCCGCCTGCGACGAAACACACAGCGTGCCGCGATCGTCCTCCGGGATGTACACCGCCTCGACCGCGTTGCCGTTGCCCGCGTCCAGCAGCCACTTGCGCGTGCCGTCAGCCGCGGTGGTATCGCGGATGACGGCGGGGCCCTGGATCGCGGCGTCCCGCGCGAGCGACTCGCGCAGCGCCTTGCCGAGGTCGGTCATGGCGCCGACGTGATCCACGAAGCGCTGATGGATCCAGCGCGAGACCTGGCGGGCCCGGAACGGCTTGTCGCCCCGCCCGGCGAAGTACGCCGACAGCGCAGTGGGTTCGAGGCCTAGCAGGTTCATGGTGAGGCAGTGAATTGGTGAATGTGTGAACGGGTGAAACGATATGGCGGCGCCGGTGGCTTCGCTTTCACTCGTTCACCTATTCACCCATTCACGGATTCTCGCCCTATCGGCCGTACACCGCCAGCGCCGGGAAGAAGTACGCGACCTCGACCCGCGCGGTCTCGGCTGCGTCCGAGCCGTGGACCGCGTTGGCGTCGATCGACTGCGCGAAGTCGGCGCGGATGGTGCCGGGCGCCGCCTTCCTGGGGTCGGTGGCGCCCATGAGCTCACGGTTGCGGGCGATCGCGTTCTCACCCTCCAGCACCTGGATCATCACCGGGCCGGAGGTCATGAATTCGACCAAATCGCGAAAGAACGGCCGCTCGCGGTGGACCGCATAAAATCCCTCGGCTTCGGCGCGCGACAGCCAGGCCATCCGCGCGGCCACGATTTTGAGGCCCGCCTTCTCGAAGCGGGCCAGGATTTCGCCGATCACATTCTTCGCCACCGCGTCCGGCTTGATGATGGAAAGCGTGCGTTCTACCGCCATTTCCGTGGGCTCCCGAGGATAAATCCGAATAAACTCATCATTCTAGCACGCCGACGATCGGCGGGCGAGCCGTCCGCGCGGCCGCCCGGCGCGCTCCATTCCTTGATCCCGCTCAAGTGACCGCGAAGCACCGGGTCGGCTACCATACCCGGCTTTCGGCGCGCTTTCGGCGTTCGGTGCCTTCGACGCGTCGTCGAGGCGACAGTTCCTTACGGCCGGACCTGCGCGTCGTATTTTCGAACGGAGGATCGTCATGTTTCGTAACTTCTTTAAGGCCGGCGCGGGGATCGCGCTCGCCGCCGCGGCTGCGCTCGCAGGCGCGCAAGACTTCCCCACCAAGGCCGTCACCATCGTCGTGCCGTTCGCCGCCGGCGGACCGACCGATACCGTCGCCCGGCTCATCGCGTCGTCGATGAGCAATACGCTCCACCAGCAGGTGATCGTCGAGAACGCGGGCGGAGCCGGCGGCACCATCGGCGCCAACAAGGTCGCGAAAGCGAAACCCGACGGCTACACGCTGCTCCTGCATCACATCGGGCAATCCACCGCGCCCTCGCTGTACCGCAAGCTTCCCTTCGACCCGGTCAAGGACTTCGAGCCGGTCGGCCTGATCACCGACGTGCCGATGACGTTCATCGCCAGGAAGGACTTTCCGCCGAAGGACATGAAGGATCTGATCGCCTACGTCAAGGCGAACAAGGACAAGGTGACCTACGCGAACGCCGGCATCGGCTCCGCGTCGCACCTGTGCGGGATGCTGTTCATGACCGCGATCCAGACGGAGCTCACGACGGTCCCCTACAAGGGAACGGCGCCGGCGATGAACGACCTTCTGGGCGGCCAGGTCGACTTCATGTGCGACCAGACCACCAACACCACCGGCCAGATCAAGGCGGGCAAGGTGAAGGTGTACGCGGTAACCACGCCGAAGCGGGTGCCCTCGCTGCCCGACGTGCCGACCATGCAGGAGTCGGGCCTCAAGGACTTCGACGTCGCCGTCTGGCATGGGCTGTACGCGCCGGCGGGCACGCCGAAGGCGGCCATCGACAAGCTCGCCAACGCGCTGCAGGTCGCGCTCAAGGACCCGAAGATCAAGGAGCGCTTCGCCGAGCTCGGCACCGAGCCGGTGGCTGCGGATCGGGCCACGCCCGCGGCGCTGGGCAAGCATCTCAAGGCGCAGATCGAGCTGTGGAGCCCGATCATCAAGAAGGCGGGGGTATATGCGGATTAAGACGTCCCCAAATTGCGTGGTGCGCGATCGCTTCGCGATGGGCTGCGCAATTTGGGGCCGGCAGAGTTTCCGCAGCCGGCTTGGGGCGGCCCTCGGCTCCTTGGACGTTCCCGGGGGAGCGCCGCGCCTGCGTGTCGCCTCGCGGCGCCGACTCGCATTTGCTCGCCGCCCTTCGGGCCTCGCTGCTCGCGCCGCCACGCCTTCCGCGTCGAAAACCTCGAAGCGCGCCGGTCGCCGCCGCTGCGCGCGCCTCGGCTCCTTGGACCTTCCTGCGGGAGCGCCGCGCCTGCGTGTCGCCTCGCGGCGGCGACTCGCAATTGCTCGCCGCCCTTCGGGCCTCGCCGCTCGCGCCGACCCTCAGTAGCGCGCGTGTGCGGAAGTCCACGCCCTAGTTGCCGATTGTGTCGGGCAGCCAAGTCAACGTGATGCCGGGCGCGTCCGGCGCTGTCGCGAACGCGGCGTCGACACCGATACCCGGGACCGCGGCGAGCGCATCGTCGCAATAGACGAGCGGTAGGCGTTGCCGCTCCCACGGCGGCACGCCGGCGTCCTGCAGGATCGACTTGAGCGCGCGCCGCGGCCGGTTGGCCGCGAGTTGCAGGCGCTCGCCTCCCGCGCGCGGCCGCACGTGAACGCGTCGGCCTGCAATGCGGTCGGCGGCGATGCCGTCGCCGTCCGCGCGCCCGAACGCGAGGCGACCGTGGGGCAGGCGCAGCTCGGCCTCGCCCGACCAGGCGAGCGCATAAGCAGGCGGCGGCGGGGGATGCACGATCACCCGGTCGCGGTAGATGCCCACCTCGGCGCCCGCGTGCGCGATGCGCACGCGGGCATCGGGACGCGCGTTCGCAAGCTGGTCCAGCATGGCCGCGAGGCGCGCCGACGCCGGCGCGGCGAGCCCGCGCCGGCGCAGGAACCAGCGCAGCAGGTTGCGCGCGCGGTGCGGCGGCAGCTCCGCGAGCGCCCGGCGCGCGAGGCTCGTGCCGTCGTACCCGTCGCGCCCATCGAGGCACGCGAGCTCGTCTAAGAGCTGCGCCGCCTCGGCCTGGTTGGCGGCGGCGCGCGCGAGCGTTTCCGGCGCGTTGCCCGCGACCTGGGCCAGCACCGGCATCACGACATGGCGCACGGCGTTGCGGGCGAGGTGCGTGTGCGCGTTGCTCTCATCGTCGACGTAGCGCAGGCCCGCTGCCCGCACGTAGGCGTCGATGTCCGCGCGGGTCACGGCGAGCAGCGGCCGCCACCAGGCCACGCCGCGCGGGTCGTCGCGCAGCGCGGGCATGGCGGCAAGGCCGGGTGGCCCCGCGCCGCGCAGGAGCTGCAGCACCAGCGTCTCGGCCTGGTCGTCGCGGTGATGGCCGAGGGCGACGTAGCGCACGCCAAGGTCGCCGGCGGCCGCGGCGAGGGCCGCGTAGCGCTCGCGCCGCGCCTGGTTCTCTACGCTCGCCTGCGCCGGCACCGCGACCCGGCACACGGTGCACGGCACCCCGCGCGTCGCGCACAGCGCTTCACAGAACGCGGCCCATGCATCCGCGTGCGGCGACAGGCCGTGATGGACGTGGATCGCGCGCAGCGGGACGCCAAGCTTGTCGAGAATGTCGAGCAGCGCCACCGAATCGCGCCCGCCCGAGAGCGCTACCGCGATCGTCGCCTGCGTGGGAACGGCTGCCAATGCGGCAGCGGCGGCGGCACGCAGGCGGTCCGCCGGATGTTCCATGTCAGGCGGGAAGGGCCGCCCCGACCGCCTGACGCGCCCCCTGGGGGGCAGCGAGCGGAACGAGCGCGGCGGCCGAGCGAAGCGAGGGAGGCGCTGCGCGCGCGTCGCCGCGCGACCGACGCGAGGCGACACGAGATGATGCGTAGACCACCACCAGCCCAAGGAGCCGAGGAGCGAGCGTGGGGGGATGTTTCAACCGGTGCTGATCTCCTTCACCTTGCCGTATGCAAGGATGCGGTCCTCGCGTTGCTCGAGGAGGGTGTCGACCGGCAGCTCGGAAAGATGCCGCATCGCCTCGGTCAGCGCCTTCTTGAGCGTCACCATCATCGCCGCGTGATCGCGGTGCGCGCCGCCGGTGGGCTCGTTGATCACCTTGTCGATGAGACCGAGCTGCTTCAAGCGCGGCGCGGTGATGCCGAGGATCTCGGCGGCCTCCGGCGCGTGCTCGGCCGACTTCCAGAGGATGGACGCGCAGCCTTCGGGTGAGATCACGGAGTAGGTCGCGTACTGCAGCATGAGTGTCACGTCGCCGATCGCGATGGCGAGCGCGCCGCCGGAGCCGCCCTCGCCGATCACGGTGACGATCACCGGAATGCGCAGCCCGGCCATCTCGTAGAGGTTGCGGCCGATCGCCTCCGACTGGCCGCGCTCCTCCGCGCCGATACCCGGATAGGCGCCGGGCGTGTCCACGAACGTGAAGAGCGGCAGACCGAACTTCTCGGCAAGCTTCATGAGCCGCAGCGCCTTGCGGTAGCCCTCGGGCCGCGGCATGCCGAAGTTGCGGTGGATCTTCTCCTTGGTGTCGCGCCCCTTCTGGTGGCCGAGCACCATGCACGGCATCCCGTTGAAGCGCGCAAGCCCGCCGACGATCGCCGGGTCGTCGGCAAAGGCGCGGTCGCCGTGCAACTCGCGAAACTCGCCGAACATGCCGGCGATGTAATCGAGCGTGTACGGCCGCTGCGGATGGCGCGCCACCTGCGCGATCTGCCAGGCCGAGAGCTTGGCGTAGATTTCCTTGGTGAGCTGCTGGCTTTTCTTGGACAGGCGCGCGATCTCGTCCGAGATGTCGACCGCGGAATCCTCGTGCACGAAGCGCAGCTCGTCGATCTTCTGCTGCAGCTCGGCGATGGGCTGCTCGAAATCGAGGAAGGTTTGCTTCATCGGCGGCATGATAGTCGATGAGTCGGGTCAGACACTACTCTCTGAGGCGAGAGATCAGGGTCAGAGTCGATTTTCTGCTGCACCTCGGGAAGCATCGTGCGGTCCTGCTGCCGCGCCCGCAAAGCGAAAATCGAATCTGACTCTCCTATGGCCCCGGCAGCGGTTCGGCCGCCTCTGCCGGGCGGCCTCGCCACGCGGCCAGGAGCTGGTTGGCGACCACCGCCGAGAGTACCAGCGCGCCGCCGACAAGGGCGAGCGTGCCCGGGTGCTCGCCCAGCAGCAGCCAGACCCACAGCGGGCCCAGGATCGGCTCCAGCAGGGCAAGCAGGCCGAGCTCCGTCGCCGACAGCGTGCGCGACGCGGCGGTGGCGAGCAGACACCCCACGCCGAGCTGCGCGCAGCCCATCACCGCGAGGATCGCGAGATCGTGCCCGGTGGCGGCGAACGGCCCGGCGAGCGCGAACGCGGGCACGACCGAGACGAGCCCCGCGATCATCACCATCGGCAGCATGTCCACCGTCGCGTGGAACTTGCGCAGCACCGTAAGCTGCGCGGCGAAGCAGACCGACACGCCGAGTGCCAGGAGGTTGCCCGCGAGCTGCCCCGCGTCGACCGCGCCGCCGAACATCACCAGGATGCCGGCGAACGCGATCGCCATCGCGATCCAGGTGCGCGCGGCCACCGGCTCCTTCAGCACCACGCGCGCCGCGAGTGCGGCAAGAAACGGCGACACCGACATCAGCACGAACGTGTTCGCCACTGTCGTGCGCGTCAGCGAGGCGATGAAGAAGAAGAACGTGCCGGCGAGCAGCACTCCCGCGACGAGGCCCGGCATGCCGGCACCGCGCACCGCACGGGGCATCCCGCGCCCGTGCATGACGGCGAGCACCAGCGCCACGAACGCGGCCATGAACAGCGAGCGCCAGAACACGATCTCCCACGCGCTGGTGATCGAGAGCTTGCGCACGAGGAGCCCGCCGGTCGACCAGCAGATCGCGGCCACGATCATCATGACGACGGCGCGGCGATGCCGGGCGAGGTCGGCGGGCAAGGCGATGGCGTTCATTGGACGACCCTCCGCGCTACGCGCTTCGGGGTTGATTCGCCCTTGGGAGCGGCCCTTCGGGCTCATGGGCAAAGCAAAAGCGCCGGCGTCGCGGTGCGGCCGCGAGCCCCGGCGCTGTCGAATCGCATACTGCGAAAGACGCGACGTTACCACACCCGTGGTGCCGGTCGCGGCCCATGGGGTCAGGCGAAGTCGCGCGCGAAGTCGCGCCCCATCGCGGCGGCGATCTGCGCGAAGTCGTGCTCCGGCACCCGCAGGAACCCGAAGCGGAAGGCGGCGCCCCAGTGTTCCTTGCTGCGGATGAAGGACAGCTCGTCGATCAGCGGGCGGATCGGCGCGTCGCTCGCCGGCAGGTAGTCCACACGCCGCCGAAACGGGCGGTCCTCCCCGTCCGCCTGGAAGATCTCCCCCGCCGCCACGCGGCCGATGGCGGTGAACGCCTGCACCGGTGCCCCGAACGGGTGCTCCGCGCGCGGGGAGTAGTAAACGAACCCGTCGCCGGGTCGCATCCGCTCGAGCGGCCCGGCCCGGCCGTGGTTGAGCTGGGTGAAGCCGCCGGACACGCCCTGCTCGACGTGGTTGCGTGACACGACGCCGATCCAGTAACTGCGGGGACCCATGGCGATTCTCCATGACGATGCGAACGTTGCCACGATAGCGGAGCGTGCCCGGCACGCGCCATCGGCCGTTCGGATGAGCGGCGCGCTCGGCCACGACAAGGGCCCGCGATGGTTTTGTGTGACAATCGACCCTCCCGCGACGATCGATCCCGACCGCGCCCGCGCTACCGCCAGCAGCGGTGCGCATCGCACCCGACAGCGCAACGATGAACATGCCAAAGCACAAGATCGCGGTACTTCCCGGCGACGGCATCGGCAAGGAAGTCATGCCGGAAGGCTTGCGCGTCGTGGAGGCCGCGGCGCGCAAGTTCGACGTCGACCTCGTGTTCACGTCGTACGACTGGAGCTGCGACTACTACGCCAAGCACGGCCGCATGATGCCGGAGGACTGGTTCGAGCAACTCAAGTCATACGAGGCGATCTACTACGGCGCGGTCGGCTGGCCCGCGACCGTTCCCGACCACGTCTCGCTGTGGGGCTCGCTCATCCTCTTCCGCCGCGGCTTCGACCAGTACGTGAACATGCGGCCGTGCAAACTCATGCCCGGGATCCCGACCCCGCTCGCCAACCGCAAGCCCGGCGACATCGACTTCGTGGTGGTGCGCGAGAACACCGAAGGCGAGTATTCGTCGGTCGGCGGGCGCATGTACGAAGGCACCGAGCGCGAGATCGTGTTTCAGGAATCGGTGTTCTCGCGCAAGGGTGTCGACCGCGTGATGCGCTACGCCTTCGAGCTCGCGCGCACGCGGCCGGCGAAGCACGTCACGTCGGCCACCAAGTCGAACGGCATCTCGATCACCATGCCCTACTGGGACGAGCGCTTCCGCGCGATGGGTGCGGCGTACCCCGACGTGCGCACCGACCAGTTCCACATCGACATCCTGTCCGCGCACTTCGTGCAGCGCCCCGACCGCTTCGACGTGGTGGTGGCTTCCAACCTCTTCGGCGACATCCTGTCGGACCTCGGGCCTGCCGTGTGTGGAACGATCGGCATCGCGCCGTCGGCGAACTTGAATCCCGAGCGCGCGTTTCCGTCGCTGTTCGAGCCGGTGCACGGCTCCGCACCCGACATCGCCGGCAAGGGGATCGCCAACCCGATCGGCCAGATCTGGTCGGGCGCGCTGATGCTCGAGTTCCTCGGCCATAAGGAGGCGGGTGGCGCCATCGTGCGCGCGATCGAGCGCGTGCTGGCCGACGGCGACAGCCCGCGCACGCCGGACCTTGGCGGCAAGGCGACGACCGTTGACCTAGGTAAAGCCATCGCCGCCGCGCTCTAGGAAAATACGGGACAATCGCGCTTCGCCAGGGAGACAACAAGATGTCGTTGCTGATCGGAGTGCCACGGGAAGTCTTCCCGGGCGAGAAGCGCGTGGCGAGCGTTCCGGACGTAGTCCAGAAGCTCGCCAAGTTGGGCTTTCGCGTCGCCGTCGAGACGGGCGCAGGTGACGCCGCCAACTTCGCGGACGACGCGTACCGTGCCGCGGGCGCCGAAGTCGTGCCCACGGCGGCGGAGCTCTGGGCCAAGGCGGACATCGTCTTCAAGGTTCGGCCGCCCACACCCGCCGAAGTCGGGCTGATGCGCGAGGGCGGCACGCTGATCGACTTCATCTGGCCGGCGCAGAACCCCGAACTCATGCAGCAGCTGGCGGCGAAGAAGGCGACGGTGCTCGCCATCGACTGCCTGCCGCGCCAGCTCTCGCGTGCCCAGAAGATGGACGCGCTCACGTCGATGGCCGGCATAAGCGGCTATCGCGCCGTCGTCGAGGCCGCCAACGCGTTCGGCCGCCTCTTCAGCGGACAGGTGACCGCCGCCGGCAAGATTCCGCCGGCCAAGGTCTTCATCGCCGGCGCCGGCGTGGCCGGGCTCGCGGCGATCGGCGCGGCCGCGAACCTGGGAGCGATCGTGCGGGCCAACGACACGCGCGCCGAGGTCGCGGATCAGGTCGCTTCGCTGGGCGGCGAGTTCGTGAAGGTCGACTACGAGGAAGAGGGCTCCGGCGGCGGCGGCTACGCCAAGGTCATGAGCGAAGGCTTCCAGCAGGCGCAGCGCGAGATGTACGCGAAGCAGGCGCGCGAGGTCGATATCGTCATCACCACGGCGCTGATCCCCGGCAAGCCCGCGCCCAAGCTCATCACCGCCGACATGGTGCGGACGATGAAACCCGGGAGCGTGATCGTCGACATGGCGGCCGAGCAGGGCGGCAACTGCGAGTTGACCGAGCCGGGCAAGGCCGTGGTCAAGCACGGCGTGACCATCATCGGCTACACCGACCTTGCCAGCCGTCTCGCGACGCAGGCATCCACGCTCTACGCGAGCAACCTGCTGCGCCTCACCGAGGAGCTGTGCAAGGCCAAGGACGGCATGATCGTCGTTGACATGGAGGATCAGGCGATCCGAGGACTTACGGTCATCAAGGACGGCGCGATCACCTGGCCGGCGCCGCCGCCGAAGCTGCCTGCCGCGCCGCCGCCCAAGCCCGCCGCGGCGCCGGTGGCGGCCAAGAAGGCCCACGGCGAGGCGAGCGGCCCGATGTCGCGCACGAAGGCGGCGATCCTGTTCGGCGCCGGCGCGCTCGTCTTCCTGCTCATCGGCCGCTACGCGCCGCCCTCGTTCCTCGGCCACTTCACCGTATTCGTGCTGGGGTGCTTCATCGGCTACATGGTGGTATGGAACGTGAAGCCCGCGCTGCACACGCCGCTCATGAGCGTGACCAACGCGGTGTCGTCGATCATCGCCATCGGCGCGCTGGTGCAGATCGCGCCCGACCTCACCAAGATTTCGACCAACCTCTCGCGTCCCGAGGAGTGGATCCGGTGGCTGGCGGTGATCGCGATCGGGCTCGCCAGCATCAACATGTTCGGCGGCTTCGCGGTCACGCAGCGCATGCTGCAGATGTTCCGCAAATAGGGGGGCGGATGACGACCCCCACGCTCGCTTTGCTCGCTGCCACCGGAGGGGGCGCCGGCCGGTCCCTCGGGGCGGCCCTTCGGGACCGGCCATGACCATCAGCTCCTCGCTCGCCACCGTCGCGTACCTCGCCGCGACCATCCTGTTCATTCTGTGCCTGGGCGGCCTGTCCAACCAGGAGACCTCCCGCCGCGGCAACCTGTACGGCATCATCGGGATGGCGATCGCCGTGCTCGCCACCATCTTCGGGCCGCACGTCACCCCGGCGGGCTACGCGTACATCCTGGGGGCGATGGTCGTCGGCGCCGCCATCGGCCTGTACGCCGCACGCATCGTGCAGATGACGCAGATGCCCGAGCTCGTGGCGTTGATGCACAGCCTCGTCGGTCTCGCCGCGGTCATCGTCGGCTTCGCCAACTTCATCGATCCCGTCGTGGCCGCGCAGCTCACGCCGGCCGAGAACGCGATCCACGACATCGAGACCTACGTCGGCGTGCTGATCGGCGCCGTCACGTTCTCCGGTTCGCTCATCGCGTTCGGCAAGCTGTCGGCCAAGATCGGCGGCAAGCCGGTGCTGCTGCCGGCACGCCACTGGATCAATCTGCTCGGCCTCCTCGTCGTGATCTACTTCGGCTACCGCTTCGTCGCGATGCACGACTTCTCCGCGCAGATCGTCGCGCTGGCGGTCATGACGGCGATCGCGCTGCTCTTCGGCGTGCACATGGTGATGGCCATCGGCGGCGCCGACATGCCGGTGGTGGTGTCGATGCTCAACAGCTACTCGGGCTGGGCCGCCGCGGCCACCGGCTTCATGCTGTCGAACGACCTCCTGATCGTGGTCGGCGCGCTGGTCGGATCGAGCGGCGCGATCCTCTCCTACATCATGTGCAACGCGATGAACCGCAACTTCATCAGCGTGATCGCCGGCGGCTTCGGCACGGGCGAGGGCAAGCCGGCGGCCGCGGGCGGCGCCGCGCAGCCGGCGGGCGAGGTGACTCCCATCACCGCGGCGGAAACGGCGGAGATGCTCAAGGATGCGAAGGACGTGATCATCGTGCCCGGTTACGGCATGGCGGTGGCGCAGGCGCAGCACACCGTGTACGAGATCACCAAGGCGCTGCGCGAGCGCGGCGTCAAGGTGCGCTTCGGCATCCACCCGGTCGCCGGCCGCATGCCGGGCCACATGAACGTGCTGCTGGCCGAGGCGAAGGTGCCCTACGACATCGTGTTCGAGATGGACGAACTGAACGAGGACTTTCCCGGCGCCGATGTCGCGATGGTCATCGGCGCCAACGACATCGTCAACCCGGCGGCGCAGGAGGATCCGACGAGCCCGATCGCGGGCATGCCGGTGCTCGAGGTGTGGAAGGCCAAGCACTCGGTGGTCATGAAGCGCAGCATGGCGTCCGGCTACGCCGGGGTCGACAACCCGCTCTTCTACAAGGACAACAACCGCATGCTGTTCGGGGATGCCAAGAAGATGCTGGACGAGGTGCTGGTCGCGCTGAAGACATAGGGCCCCCCGAACTGGCGAGAAGATGTTCTATGGAGCATATTAAATGCCAAGTTCAATCGCATCGACGACACGTGGAACTGCGCGCGTGTGGAGCACGCGATGCTGCTCCTGGGGCGAGCTTGCGGCCTGGTCACGGCCGAAAGCCGCGTCGTTGCGGCAGGCGGGCGTGACGTCCTGCTCGTCAGGCGATTCGATCGCGAGCGCACCGGCGGGAGCTACGCCCGCGCGCGCATGGTCAGCGACGATCACCCGCGCAATCACGCGGTGATCGCGCGGGACACCGACTGGGCACTCTCGCCCGCCTACGACCTGACACCCTCGACGCCGATAAGCCTCGAGCGCCGCGACCTCGCCATGGAATGCGGCGATGCGGGCCGCATGGCAAGCGCCGCCAGCCTAATGACGCAGCACGCCCGGTTCCTGCTGAGCGAGGACGAGGCGCACGCGATCGTCGACACGATGGAGCGGCAGGTACGCGCCACGTGGTACGCAACCGCAAGATCGGCAGGCGTATCCGAACGCGACTGCGATCGCATCGCCGGGGCGTTCGCCTATCCCGGCTTCGACGAAGCGGCGGTCGCGCAATGAGCGCAGCGAGCCCGATACGATGCCCGCGCCTAAGTCGCTGATCGTCAACTCGCGGGCGACCCGGCAGGGTCGGAGCCGACTTTCTGCTGCATCACGGAGTGCGCGATGGTAGTGCTGCCGCGCCCGCATAACGAAAGTCGGATCTGACCCTTGGGCCCGCTCGCCCACGTCACCGTCCTCGACCTGTCCCGCGTGCTCGCCGGACCGTGGTGTACGCAGCTCCTCGCCGACCTGGGCGCCACGGTGATCAAAGTCGAGAAGCCCGGCAGCGGTGACGACACCCGCGCGTGGGCGCCGCCGTACCTCAAGGACGAGCACGGCGCGGACACGAGCGAGTCGGCGTACTACCTCGCGTGCAACCGGGGCAAGCTGTCGGTGGCCATCGACTTCACCAAGCCCGAAGGCCGCGACCTCGTGCGCGGCCTCGCGCGCGACGCCGACGTGCTGGTCGAGAACTTCAAGGTGGACGGGCTTGCCCGCTACGGACTCGACTACGCGAGCGTCGCGAAACACAACCCGCGGCTCGTCTACGCCTCGATCACCGGCTTTGGCCAGAGCGGGCCCTACCGCGAGCGCGCGGGATACGATTTCATCATCCAGGGCATGAGCGGATTCATGAGCGTGACCGGCGAACGCGACGACGCGTCCGGCGGCGGGCCGCAGAAGGCGGGCGTTGCGATCACCGATCTTTTCACCGGCATGTACGCGGCGGTGGCGGTCACCGCGGCGCTCGCGGCACGCGACCGCACGGGGCAGGGGCAGCATGTCGACCTGTCGCTGCTCGACTCCGCGGTCGCGATGATGGCGGTGATGAACATGAACTATCTCGTGACCGGGCAAGCGCCCGGGCGCGCGGGCAATGCGCACCAGAGCATCGTGCCCTACCAGGTGTTCGCGTGCTCGGATGGGCATCTCGTGATCGCGGTCGGCAACGACGGCCAGTTCGCGCGCTTTTGCGAAGTCGCGGGGTCCGATTGGACGAGCGATCCGCGTTTTGCGAAGAACGCCGACCGCGTGCGCAATCGCGACACGCTGGTGCCGATGATCGCCGCGGTGGTGCGTACGCGCACGCAGCGGGACTGGCTCACCGCGCTGGAAGCCGCCGGCGTGCCGTGCGGGCCGATCAACAAGCTCGACGCCGTGTTCGCCGACCCGCAGGTCGTGGCCCGCGGGATGCGCTTCGACCTGCCGCACGCACTCGCCGGCCGCGTGCCGCAGGTCGCACCCGCGATCCGGATGTCCGGCACACCGCTCGTCCCCGAGCGCGCGCCGCCGCTGCTCGCGGAGCACACGATGGAGGTGCTCACGCAGCGCCTGCGCCTGTCGGAAGCCGCGGTGCAGGGGCTCGCCGGTCGTGGCGTCGTGGGCTTGCGCCGACGTTCGATCGCGAGCGGCACCTGAAGCGGCGTGCATGCAGTCCCGCAGCGTTGCTGGCGCTTGGTTGCGGGCTCGTGTCGATTTCTCTTACACCGGCTCGCACGACCTTTCGCCGGCCCGCGTGCGCGATCCGCCGCAGCGACGCCAAGTCCTTGATGCAACAATAAGTGTGCTGCGCTGCACCTCGCATGGCACGTGGCTTGCTGCAGGTGGCTCGGGCTTCTTGCCGACGAATGGGGAGTCGAACATGGGACTGAAGCGGGGCGCTCTGAATGCGATGGTTGCGGTCGCCTTGGCGATCGGCGTGGCTCATGCCGATCCTGGCCTCCTGGGGAGTTCCGTTACCATCAGCGCCGATAACGGATTCGGCAGCGGGAGCAACCTCTGCAAGCACGGCGCGGCGGCGGGCACGGTCGGCGCGGGCGCCGAGTTGACAGGTGCCGACTGGACTGGGGTCTGCGTCGGTTATTACAGCGCCGATGTCACCGACACCCAGCTGATCCTGACAGGAATCGAACGCGGGAACTACTCGTTCGCGTCGCTCACTCTGATCTTTGTCGGGGTCACGATCACGGACGCGTCGTTCGCTGGCTACACGGCTGATTTCTTCTTTCCGTTGGGAGACGCCAACGATTCCAACTTCACCCCCGTCGTCACCTTCACCGATTCGACGGTGAGCATCGTCTGGGACACGCTGGACGATGATTTTCAGTTCTCCTTCAACGGGCCCGGCAACGGCGGTAGCGAGCCCTTCGGGAGCGCGATCTTCTCCATCTCTACCGGGGGCAGCCAGGTGCCGGAGCCCGGGACGCTGCTCCTCCTGGCCATCGGTCTCGTGGTCCTCGCCCGCTTCTCGGCGAGTAGGAAGCAGATCGCGGCCTAAACACGCCCCGTCGCATCCACCGGCGCGGTGCGTTCGGGGCCGCGCCGACGCGCGCGGCTGTGAGGCGCGCACCCAGCGTCTCGCACCGGCCAGCCGGCTGAGCTAGAATCCGCGCCACGGCCCGCGGCCGTTCGCCCCTGCGGTGACTGGCCCCCTGTTCGATGTCGTGCCAGGCGAGGGTCGGGACGAGCCGGGCAACACCAGTCATCCGTACTCCCGTCCCGAGTGTCCAGCCGCACCGCCCGTCATCCGGTCCTTGCGCTCGCCATAGGCGAGGGATGACACCATCGCCATTCGATCGCCGGCCGCTGTTCTGGGTCGCCTACGCCGTGCTGAGCCTCGCCTGCCTGGCGCTCGCGTGGAAGCTCGTGCCGCACGCGATGCCGGTGGTCACCCTCGACATCAAGATGACGCGCGAGATGGCGATCGCGCGCGCGCAGGAGCTCGGCGCGAAGTTCGGCCTCGCGCCCGCCGGGGCCCGCCACGCCGTGCTGTTCAACGAGTCGAAGATGACCCAGAACTACGTCGAGCTCGAAGGCGGCGGCAAGGAAGCGTTCGCAAGACTCGTCGCGGGGGACGTCTTCGCGCCGTTCTGGTGGGAGGTCCGCCTGTTCAAGCCGGGCGTGATCGATGAAGCGCTGGTGCGTTTCAAGCCGAGCGGCGCGCCGAACGGCTTTACCCGCCGGGTGCCGGAAACCTATGTGCGCGATGGGGCAACGAAGGCGCTCGCGTCCGGGGCGGCGCTGGCACTCGCCCGCGCCCGCGCGGCCGCCGATTGGGGCGTGGACTTTGCACCGTACACCCTGCTCGATCAGTCGCAACAGGTGCGGCCCTCGGGCCGGGTCGATCATCTGTTCGTGTTCGAGCGCGGCGAGAAATTGGGCGAAGCGCGCGTGCGGCTACGGCTCGCGGTGGCCGGCGACGAGCTCATCGAGGTAGCGCCGTTCGTCCACCTCCCGGAAACCTTCCTGCGCCGTTTCGCGCAGATGCGCAGCGCCAACGACGACATCGCCAGAGTTGCGACAATCGCCGCCGGTGTGCTGTACGGCCTCGGCGGCTGCATCCTCGCGGTGCTCTGGCTGCTGCGGCGGGGCTATCTCGTCGGCCGGCCGGCGTTTCTCGCCGGACTGCTCGTCGCATCGCTGCTTGCCGCCAGTGCGCTCGCCAACGTGCCGATCGCGTGGTTCCTGGTCGACACTGCGCAGGACGAGACGACGTTCTGGGTGAACCAGGCGGGCGCCGCGCTGCTCGTGCTGGTGGGGGGATCGCTCGCGCTCGGGGAAGTCTTCATGGCGGCGGAGAGTCTCGCGCGCCGCGCGTTCCCCGATCATCCGCAACTGTGGCGCGTGTGGTCGAAGGAGGCGGGCGCGACGCGTGAGATCGCGGGGCGCACCGCGGGCGGTTACCTGTGGGTGCCGGTCCAGCTCGGCTTCATCGCCGCGTTCTACTACCTCACCAACCGCTACCTCGGGTGGTGGCAACCCTCGGAGCAGCTCACCGACCCCAACATCCTCGCATCCGCGCTGCCCGCAGTGGTGCCGGTCGCGATGTCGCTGCAGGCGGGGATGCTGGAGGAGTGCCTGTTTCGCGCGATTCCGCTCGCGCTCGGGGCGTTGATCGGCGCGCACTACGGCTACCGGCGCCTGGGCGTCGCCGCGGCGCTCCTGTTGCAGGCGCTCGTCTTCGGCGCCGCGCATGCGAACTACCCCGGCTTCCCCGCGTATTCGCGCCTGGTCGAGCTGTTCCTGCCGTCGCTCGCCTGGGCCGCGATCTTCCTGCGCTACGGCCTGTTGCCGACGATCCTCATGCATGCGCTCTTCGACCTCGTGCTGATGTCGATTCCGCTGTTCCTGATCGACGCGCCCGGCGCCGGCGTCCAGCGTGCGCTTGTCATCGCGGCGGGACTCGTGCCGGTGGCCGTCATCGCCTGGCGCCGGGTGCAGGCCACGCACTTCGGGGCGTTGCCCGAGGCGCTGCGCAACGGCGCGTGGCAGCCGCCGGCGCCGGCGCCGGCCGTGGCCGAGAAGCCGGTGGCGGCCGGCGTGATCGACTACCGCGCGGCGTGGTTGCAGCGGAGCCTGCCGGTCTTAGGCGTGCTGGGGCTCGCCGGATGGATCGTGTTTACGCCATTGCACGCCGACGTGCCGGCGCTCGCGCTCGACCGCGAAGGTGCGATCAAGGCAGCGGTTGCCGCGCTGGGGGAACGCGGCGCCCATCCCGGGCCGGAGTGGACGCGCATGGCCGTGCCGCGCTCGGCGCTGGACGACCCCAACCAGCACGAATGGCATGCCTTCGTGTGGCGCGAGGCGGGCCCGGTCGCGTACCGTGCCCTCGTCGGTAACGCGCTCGCACCGCCGTTGTGGGAGGTTCGCCTTGCGCGCTTCGAAGGCGACGTCGCCGCGCGCGCCGAGGAGTGGCGCGTGGCGGTGAACGGGGACGCGCGGGTGCGCCAGGTGTTCCATCGCCTGCCGGAGGCCCGGCCCGGCGCTTCGCTCGCGCGTGACGATGCGCAGGCGCTGGTCGAGCGCACGTTGCGGCGGGGGCTCGGCGCCGACGCCTCCGCGCTGCAGCCGCGCGGCGCCGACGAGCAGCAGCGGCCCGCGCGTCGCGACTGGGTGTTCGGCTACGCCGATCCGCGCGTGAACGTGGGGCCGGGGGCAGAGGCACGCGTGCAGGTGGCGCTCGCGGGCGACGAGGTGGTGTCGTGGGGGCGGTCGCTGTTCATCCCCGAAGCCTGGCAGCGCGCGCAGGTCGAGCGCGACGGACGGCTGCAACTCGTGCGCAAGACCGCGACCGGCATGCTCGCCGTCTGCGCCATCGTCGCGCTGTTCTACGCCGTGGTCGCGTGGAACCGTGGACGCTGCGACCGGCGCGCGCTGTGGACAATGGCGGCGCTCGTGTTTGCGATAGTGCTGGTGGGCAGTGCCAACAACTGGCCGGTGACCGAGTTCCAGCTGCGCACCACGGAGCCGGTCGTGCGCCAACTCCTGATCTCGGCGCTCGCGAACCTTGCCGGCGCGGTGCTCCTCGCGCTGCTCGCGGGGCTGCTGGCCGGCGTCGGGGTTCATTACGCCCGCGCGCAAACGCGAGTGACGATGTCCGGCCGCATACCGGCGTGGGTGCTCGGGGTGCTGGCCGCCCTCGCCACCGCCGGTATCGCGGCAACCTTGACGACACTCGTGCCGCCGAGCTTGCCGGTGTGGCCCGACCTCAAGGCGCAGGCGTCCGCGTCGCCGGTGCTGGGCGCGGCGGCGGCGGGTGTCACGCTGCTGCCCGCGGTCGCGGTAACGCTGTTCCTGCTGTCCGTCGTCGATCGTGCGACCGCCGGGTGGACCCACCGGGTGGCGCTCGCCGCGCTCGCGCTCGTCATCGTCGGCACCGCGCTCGCGGCCGTGTCCGGGCGCGAGCCCGGCATCGCGCTCGTGCAAGGCGCGATTCAAGGCGCCACCACGTTCGGGTTCGCGTGGCTCGTGCTGCGCTACGACCTGCGCAGCGTGCCGTGGTTCGTCGCCACCGGGCTCGTGCTGGACGCGTACGCCACCGCGAGCCTGCGCGCGACGTCCTCCGGATGGACGGTGTTCGCGGTCACCGCGACAGTGACCGTCGCACTCGCGTGGTACGCACAATCGCTGCTCGCGAAAGCGCAGCAGGCACCGAAGGCACCGAAGGCGAGGCTAGCAGCTCGTTGAAAAACGTGGTGTCATCCCGAGCGAAGCGAGGGATCTGCTGTTGTCCTTCACAACCGTTTGATTTGGCTGAAAGCAGATCCCTCGCTTCGCTCGGGATGACACAGTCTTGTCTCTATTCGCGCCTCACGTCGGCAGCGCATGGCATGGAGCCGAGGGCCGCCCCAAGCCGGCTGCGGTAGCTCTCCCGGCCGCAAATCACGCAGCTCGTCGCGAAGCGACCGCGGACACGTGATTTGCGGACGAAGCTATTTCACCGTCGCCCAATACGGTGTGACGTTGTTGTCGGCGCGGTGCACCACCGTCACGTTGCTGCGCGCCGCCCACGGAATGACCTGCCGGTGCAGCGGGATCAGGTTCACTTCCGCGTTCGCCGCCAGCAACCCATCGTGCATGTAGCCGATCCGCGCTTCGGTCATGTCGACCTTGACCTTGGCCGTCAACTCGTCGACCTTCTTGTTCGAGTAGCGGCCGTAGTTGAAGTCGCCGTCGCCCTTGCCGTTGTAGGTCGACAGCACCGGCTGCAGCGTGAAAATAGGATCGGTCGAGGCGCCACCCCAGCCCAGCATGTACAGGCTCGTGTCGGTCTTCTCGAGTTTCGGGAAGTACAGCGCGCGCGGCATCGCGTTGACCTTGGTGGCTACGCCGATCTGCGACCACATCGCGGCCAGCGCCTGGCAGATGCGCTCGTCGTTGACGTACCGGTTGTTCGGGCAGTCGAGTGTGACTTCGAAGCCGTTGGGATAGCCCGCATCGGCCAGGAGCTTCTTCGCCTTGTCCTTGTCGAACGGCAGGCGCTTCTCGATCGCGGGCGTGGACATCACGGGCGACGGCAGGATCGCCCCCGTCGGCTTCGACAGGCCGCGCATGGTCGCCTTGTTGATCGCCTCGATGTCGACCGCGTGGTACAGCGCCTGGCGCACGCGCAGGTCCTTGAACGGATTCTTGCCCTTGACGTTGGAATACAGGAGCTCGTCGCGCGCCTGGTCCATGCCGATGAACACGACCCGGTTCTCGACCCCTTCGATCACCTTCACGTTGGGCGTCTGCGAAAGGCGCGGCACGTCCTGCGGCGGCGGGTCGTTGACGAGGTCGACCTCGCCGGAGATGAGTGCGGCCACACGGGTCGCGTCGGAGACGATCGGCGTGTAGATCACGTCGTCGACGTTGCCGTCGAAGTAGCCGGCCTTGATGCCCCACCAGTTGGGATTCTTCTTGAGCACGGTCTTGACGTCCGGCTGCCGCGTGACCAGCGAGTAGGGCCCGGTGCCGTTGGCCTCGCGCGCCGTGATCATGTCTTCCTTGGCCGCGAAGTTCTGCGGCTTCTGGCACTTGTGCTTCTCGCACCACGCCTTGGACATGATGTTGATGGTGGCGACGTGCTCGAGCTCGATCGGGTTCGGCCCGTTGGTCGTGAACTCGACGGTGAGGTCGTCGATCTTCTTCGGCATGCCGGACGCGTTGGCGTAGGCGCGAAGCTGCGAGGTATCGGACCGGGCGCGCTCGAAGCTGAACACCACGTCGTCGGCGGTGAACGGCGTGCCGTCGTGGAACTTGACGTTCGGGCGCAACTTGAAGCGCCAGGTGGTTGGGTTGACCTGCGTCCACGACTCGGCGAGCGAGGGAACGAGTTTCAACTGCTTGTCGCGCTGAACGAGAAACTCGTAGACCAGGCTGTTGATGTTGTTGGTGAGGCCTTCGTTCTGCGAGTGCGGGTCGGTGGTCTGCATGTCGCCGCGGCCGGCCCAGCGCAGCGTGACGGCGTCGGCGGCCACGGTCGTCAACCCGGCGAGGACGGCGAGCGTGACGGCTGCGAGCGTGCGTTTGTGGAACATGGCGTTCTCCCGAGGATCGGGCGAGCCCCCGGGTCGGGGCGCGCCCGCAAGGCGGGGATGATACGGGAAACCGGGGAGCAGCCGGGCGGTAGAATTCGCGGCCGTAAATGACGTCTGCCTATGCCGAACTCGCCGCCCGCCTGCCGCAGGCCATGGCGGACGACGCCGCGCGCCTCGCCCGGCGTCTTGCCCGCGCGCGCTCGCACAAGGCGCCGGCGGCGGAGTTGACCCGGATCGAGGCCGACTTCACGCGCTCCCTTGCCCGGCGGGCGGCGCGCGCCGCCGCCAAGCCCGCGTTCGCCTACCCGCCGGAACTGCCGGTCTCGCAGCGGGCGGACGACATCGAGCGCGCCATCCGCACGCACCCGGTGGTCATCGTGTGCGGCGAGACTGGCTCGGGCAAGACGACCCAACTGCCCAAGATCGCCCTGCGTGCGGGTCGCGGCGAGCGCGGCATGATCGGGCATACCCAGCCGCGCCGCATCGCGGCGCGCGCGGTCGCCGCGCGCATCGCCCAGGAGCTGTCCGAGGAGGTGGGCAACACGGTTGGCTACAAGGTCCGCTTCACCGACCACACCAAGCCCTCGGCGCTCATCAAGCTCATGACCGACGGGATCCTCCTCGCCGAGACGCAGGGCGACCGCGACTTGACGGCCTACGACACGATCATCGTCGACGAGGCGCACGAGCGCAGCCTCAACATCGACTTCCTGTTGGGCTACCTCAAACAGCTTCTCGCGCGCCGGCCGGACCTCAAAGTCATCGTGACCTCGGCAACCCTCGATGCCGACCGCTTCGCGCACCACTTCGGCGCCGCGGACAGGCCGGCGCCGGTGATCGAGGTGTCCGGCCGCACGTATCCGGTCGAGGTCCGCTACCGGCCACTCGCCGGAGACCGCGCCCTCGGTTCGGAAGACGAGGATCGCGAAGCCGACGACGAGGAGGACGTCGAGGAGGCGGTGGCGAGCGCGGCCGAGGACCTGTGGCGCGCCGGTCCCGGCGACATCCTCGTGTTCCTGCCCGGCGAGCGCGAGATCCGCGAGACGGGCGACCTCCTGCGTGCGGCCCTCGCCCGCCGCCCGTACGGGCGCGATGTCGAGATCCTGCCGCTGTACGCGCGGCTGTCGGTGGCCGAGCAGCAGCGCGTGTTCGCGCCGAGCAAAGGGCGGCGCATCGTGCTCGCGACCAACGTCGCGGAGACCTCGCTCACGGTTCCGGGTATCCGCAGCGTGATCGACACCGGGCTCGCGCGGGTCAAGCGCTACAGCGTGCGCAACAAGACCACGCTGCTCAAGATCGAGAAGGTGTCGCAGGCGGCGGCGCAACAGCGCGCGGGGCGCAGCGGCCGCGTGCAGGACGGCGTTTGCGTGCGCCTGTATGCGGAAGGTGACTTTGCCAAGCGCTCGCGCTACACCGACCCCGAGATCCTGCGAAGCTCGCTCGCGTCGGTGATCCTGCGCATGGCCTCGCTCGACTTGGGGCCGGTCGACGCGTTCCCCTTCCTCGAGCCGCCGCCGCCGCGTGCGATCGCCGACGGGTACCAGCTCCTGCAGGAGCTCGGCGCGGTCGACGCGGAACGGGCGCTCACGCCACTGGGGCGCGAGCTCGCGCGCCTACCCCTCGACCCGCGCATCGGGCGTATCGTGCTCGCCGCGCGCGAGCTTACGTGCCTGCCGGAAGCGCTGGTGATCGCGAGCGCGCTCGCGGTGCCCGACCCACGCGAGCGCCCGCTTGCGCGCGCGCAGGCCGCCGACCAGGCGCATCTGCGTTTTCGCGACGAGCGCTCGGATTTCCTTTCGCTCGTTGCGCTGTGGGAGTTCTTCGCGGAGCTCTCCGCGCAAAAGCTGTCGCACCGCCGCGTGGTCGACGCCTGCCGCGCGCAGTTCGTGTCGTTCCTGCGGCTTCTCGAATGGCGCGACGTGCACCGCCAGCTCGTGGCCACGCTCGAGGAGGCGGGCTGGTCGTGGCGGCGGGAGTTGCCGAAGCAGTTCGACGACGCGCGCTACGCCACGTTGCACAAAGGGCTGCTCGCGGGCTTGCTCGGCAACATCGGGGTCAAGGCGGAAGGCGAGGACCACTACCTCGGCGCGCGCGGCTTGCGCTTCTGGCTGCATCCGGGGTCGGGCCTCGCACGCGTGAGCGCCCAGGCGCAGGACCGTTCCCAGGCGCGAACAAGCCCCTTGCGCCTCCGCGCGGAGGGCAGTCGAACCGGTGGCAAGTGGATCCTTGCCGCCGAGCTCACGGAGACCACGCGCCTGTACGCGCGTTGCGCGGCGAGGATCGAGCCTGCATGGGTCGAGCAAGTCGCGGGCGAGCGCGTCAGCCGCGACTACTTCGACGCGCACTGGGAAGAGCGGCGCGGCGAAGTGGCGGCGAGCGAGCGCGTGCAGCTTTTCGGCCTCACGCTGGTCGCGCGCCGGCCGGTGTCGCTGGGTCCGGTGGACCCCGTGCTCGCACGCGAGGTGTTCATCCGCGAGGCGCTGGTCGCCGGGGCGCTGCGCACGCGCGGCGCGTTCCTCGCGCACAACCGCGACCTGGTCGCCGAGGTCGCCCACCTCGAGCACAAGGCGCGGCGGCAGGACGTGCTGGTCGACGACGCGGCGATCGCCGCGTTCTACGCCGAGCGCATTCCCGCCGGCGTGCACTCGGCGGCGAGCTTCGAGCGCTGGCGCGAGGGAGCGGAGCGTGCCACACCGCGCCTTCTGTTCCTCACCCGCGACGAGCTCATGCGCCACGCGGCGAGCGCGGTCACCGTCGAGCTGTTTCCGGAGACGATGGACTTGGCCGGGACCACGCTGCCGCTTGCCTACCGCTTCTCGCCCGGCCATCCGCTCGACGGCCTCACGCTGACCGTGCCGCTGCGCCTTCTGAACCAGGTCGACGACGCGCGCTTGTCCTGGCTCGTCCCGGGCATGGTGCGCGAGAAGGTCACCCATTACCTCAAGGCGCTGCCCAAGGCGCTGCGCGGTCGGGTGATCCCGATACCCGACGCCGTGACCGCGTTCCTCGAATCGGCGGCCGACCCCGCGCAGGCGCTGCCCGACGCGCTGCGCAAGCACCTTTCGCAGCGGCTGGCCGAAGCGCAGCCGTCGACTCTTTTTGCCGATGTCGGCTTGCCCGCGCATCTCGCCGTCAACGTGACCGTCGTGGACGACGCCGGCGCCGAGCTTGCCGCCGGCCGCGACCTCGCGGCGCTGCGCGCGCAGCTCGGACAGGCGGCGAGCCTGTCGTTTGCGGCGACCGGCCCGGCGTTCGAGCGCAAGGGCCTCGAGCAGTGGGATTTCGGGGACCTGCCCGAGTCGCTCGCCTTCGACCGCGGCGGCACGCGCATCAAGGGCTACCCCGCGCTGGTCGACGACGGCACTTCCATCTCGCTCGCCCTGCTCGACACCGCCCCGGCGGCGGAAGAGTCGACCCGCGCCGGCGTGCTGCGCCTGCTGCGGATCGCCTTGGGCGACGTTCTTGCAGGCTACAGCAAGGGGGCGCCGGGCTTCGCGGAAGCCGCGCTGCGGCTCAAGGCCGCGATTCCCACCGACCGCCTGCTCGCCGACTTGCGCGAGGCAGCGGAGGTTCGCGCCTTTCTTGCCGATGATCCGCTGCCGCGCTCCGAGAAGGCGTTTGCCGAGCAGGTCCGGCGCGCCCGTACCCGGCTGCCCGCCGTGATGGCCGGGGCTTTTCGCCTCGTTGCCGAAATCGCCGAGCAGCATCATGCCCTCGGCCAGCGGCTGGCCTCCACGCCCAAGGCGTGGACGCGGGTTTCGGCCGAAGTGCGGGCCGCGCGTGACGCGCTCGTATACCCGGGCTTCCTGCGGGCAACGCCCTGGGAGCAGCTTTCCCATCTGCCGCGGTACCTCATGGCCCTCGACCGGCGCCTTGCCAAGTACGCGGAGCGCGCCGAGCGCGACGCGCGCCACGGCGAGCAGGTGGGGCAATGGTGGCGGCGCTATCGGGAACGGGTCGACCAGGACCGCGCCGCGGGCCGGGCGGACCTGCGGCTGGAAGCCTTCCGCTGGCTGCTGGAGGAACTGCGGGTATCGCTGTTCGCTCAGGAGCTCAAGACGCCGTACCCGGTATCGCTCAAGCGGGTGGAGCGGGCGTGGACTGAGCTCATGCGCTGAACCCGCCGCGCATCGACCCCTAGTTCGCGGGCCGGCGGGCGCTGCCATGCGGCGCGCGCGTCTGTGCTACAGTAAGTTCGCCGTAATCTTGCCTAACGCTTTGACGAGTCGAAGAACCCCACAAAGACCGTGAGCGCAACCACCACGACACCGGCCGGCGCCAGGCAGCAGCCGGCGCGGGAGCTTGCGCGCATTCTCAACGAATGCCGCGACTTGGCGATCGTGCGGCTGACCACGGTGTTCGCGCAGATCCTCGATCGCGTCGGCGACCTGCTGATGGATCGCGCGGGCAAGACCGACGTGCGCGAGGAGCAGCAGCTGTTCCTCGACGCCCGCGGCACGCTCATGGGCGAACGGCCAGCGCTCATGGCGGAGTTCGAGCGACAGTTGAAAAAGCTCATCGACGAGCGCATCCACGGCCGCAGCGAGCCGAAGGCCGACTTCTCGCAGGTCGACGCGTCCAGTCTTGCGCTGGTCGAGACGCTGACGATGGACGAGGCGGTGCTGCAGGGGAACATCACCCGCGTGGTGGAGAACCTTTGCCACGACGAGCTCGCCACATTCAACCGCGGCGTAGGCTATCTCCTGGGCCAGCCCGACCTTGCGACCGACCGTAACCCGCTGGGCCCGGCGACCATCGTGGGCGCGTTCTCGAAAGCGGTCGGCTCGCTCAAGACCGACCGCAAGGTCCAGTTCCAGATCATGAAGGATCTGAACCAGGCGCAGCTCGGCGATATCAATGCGATCTACGCGCATCTGAACGCGCACCTGACGCGCCAGAACGCCATGCCGGCCGCGGGCCGCCACGGCATCGTCCGCAAGGAAAGCGCCGCCGACCGGCTGGCCAGGCAGCAGCCGTCGCCGCCGCCGCATCGCCCGCTGTCACCGCCGCAGCCGTCCGAGATCGACGTGATGGCGATGTTCAAGCGCATGTACGGCAGCGCAACGCCGCAGGCCCCCGTGGCGCCGCAGGCGCCGTACCCGATGCCGCAGATGGCGCCGCCCGGCGACGACCTGCCCGTGATCAACATGCCGATGGCCGCCGCACCGCCACCGCCTGCATCGGCATTCGTGCCGATGCGGCCGACGCCGTCCGGCTACGTTCCCGGCGCGCCGATCATCCAGAGCCGCGACCTGCACGAGGGCCTGACGCGGTTGCAAGCCGGGCACTCCGATTTCGACGTCGGCGGCGCGCAGGTCGCGTTCTCCGGCATCCCCGACGGATTGCACAACGTCCTGCGCGACCTGCAGGACTCCCCACTCGGCCAGAAGGCGAACCAGCTCGAGTCGATGACCATCGAGATGGTCGCGATGCTGTTCGACTTCATCTTCGACACCAAGGACCTGCCCGACGGCATCAAGGCGCTGCTCGCACGCCTGCAGATCCCGGTGCTGAAGGCGGCGATGCTGGACGGCGCGTTCTTCGCGAAAAAGACGCACCCGTCGCGGGTGCTCGTCAACGGGCTGGCAAAGGCGGGCCTCGGCTGGGCGACCGCGATGGGCACGGAAGACCCGCTCTATCGCAAGATCGACCAGATCGTCCACAAGATCCTCGACGACTTCAGCGACGACCTCGCGATCTTCGACGAGCAGCGGGTCGTGCTCGAGGATTTCCTCGCGGAAGAGGAGCGCGCGGCCGAGCAGACCATCCAGTCGACCGCGGACGAGATCAACCAGACCGACCGCCAGCAGGTCGCCACGGTGGTGGCCAAGGCGGAGATCGAGAAGCGCATCGAGTCGACGCCGGTGCCGAACTTCCTCGCCTCGTTCCTGCGCCACAAGTGGCAGGGCGCGCTGGAGCGCGTCTACCTCGACTCGGGCGAGGAGGGCGAGCCGTGGAGCCTGTCGGTCACGACGCTCGAGGACCTCGTCTGGAGCGTGCAGCCGAAGAAGACGCCGGAGGACCGGCGGCACCTGGTGGCGCTTCTGCCCTCGCTCCTGAAGCGGCTGTCCGGCGGCATGCACAACCGCGGCTGGACGGCCGACGAGCGCGAGGCTTTCATGGCGAACCTCGTCGAGGCGCATGCCGCGGCGGTGAAGCCCGCGATCAAGGAGAACGTCTCGCCGACCGCGGCGGTCGCGGAGGCGGCGCGGGCGCAGGCCGAGCTCGCCAAGGCGGCCGGCAACCAGGAGGCCGCGCTGAAGGCGGAAGCGCTCGCCGACGCGATGACGCAGGCGCAGCCGGAGCCGGTCGAGCCCGAGCGCGAGATCATCGACGACGACTACCTCGAGATCGCGCGCAGCCTCGAGCGCGGCATGTGGATCGAGTTCGAAGCGGAGGACGGCCACCTCGCGTTCGCCAAGCTCGCGTGGGTGAGTCCGCTGCGCGGCACGTACCTGTTCACCAACCGCCAGGGCCAGAAGGCGCTGTCGATGACCGCCGAGGAGCTCGCCGCGCGCTTCCGCGCCGATCGCGCGCGCGTGGTCGAGGCCGAGCCGCTGATCGACCGCGCGTTCACCAGCATGATCACGCAGATCGAGCAGAAGTTTCCGGAGGTGGCATAGGGTCAGATCCGAATTTCGTCTTGCGGGCGAGGCAGCACTGATCTCGCGTCGTCCGTGGTGCAGCAGAAATTCGGCTCTGACCCTCTTTCGATGCCAAAGTAGGGTCAGAGTCGAATTTCTGCTCCATTTCTATCAGCCTGGACACGGGGTCAGAGTCGAATTTCTGCTCCATCTCTATGACATGCCGCTTCCTGCTGTTTCGTCCGCAGAACGAAATTCGAATCTGACCCCGCGAAATTCGAATCTGACCCTTCCCATCGGCGCCCTCATCATCGGCGACGAAATTCTGTCGGGCAAGCGGCAGGACCGTCACCTTTCGCACGTCATCGAGACCCTCGCCGCGCGCGGGCTCGCGCTCGACTACGCGCACTACGCCGGCGACGACCGCGAGCGCCTCACCTGCCTCCTGCGCGACTCGTTCGCGCGCGGCGACATGGTGTTCGCCTTCGGCGGCATCGGCGCGACGCCGGACGATCACACCCGGCAGGCCGCGGCCGCGGCGCTCGGCGTGGCGCTCGAACGCCACCCGGAAGCGGTCGCCGAGATCGAGGCGCGCTTCGGCGCCGAGGCCTATCCCAACCGCGTGCTGATGGCGGAGTTTCCGGCAGGCAGCCGCATCATTCCCAACCCGTTCAACGGCGTTGCCGCGTTCGCGATCCGCGGCCACAGCTTCTTCCCCGGTTTCCCGCAGATGGCGTGGCCGATGCTCGATTGGGTGCTCGCGACGTGGTATCCCG
>JADLEZ010000299.1 GCA_020845855.1 Burkholderiales bacterium | reverse complement strand
GGGACCCGGTCGAGAACGCGTCGTTCATGCCGTGGCTCGTGGGCACCGCGCTCGTGCACTCGCTTGCGGTCACCGAGAAGCGCGGCGCCTTCCGGAGCTGGACCGTACTCCTCGCCATCATCGCCTTCTCACTGTCGCTGCTCGGGACGTTCCTGGTGCGCTCGGGTGTGCTGACATCGGTCCATGCCTTCGCCACCGACCCCGCGCGCGGGGTGTTCATCCTAGCGTTTCTCGCGCTCGTGATCGGTGCGTCGCTCACGCTGTATGCGGCGCGCGCGGGCGCGGTGGGCGCAGGCGCGGCCTTCGCGCCGGTGTCGCGCGAGTCGCTCCTGCTCGCCAACAACATCCTGCTCGTCGTGGCGTGCGCGAGCGTGCTGCTGGGCACGCTGTATCCGCTCGTCATCGACGCGCTGGGCCTGGGCAAGATCTCGGTCGGCCCCCCCTACTTCGACTCGGTGTTCGCAGCGCTGACCGCGCCGCTCGCGTTCCTGATCGCCATCGGCCCGGTCGCGAGCTGGCGCAAGGCGGAGCTGCCCGGTTTGTGGACGCGCCTGCGCTGGGCGTTCGGCGTGGCGGTGGTGGCTGCCGTATCGATCCCGATCGTGTACGGCGGCTTCGCGCCGCTCGTCGCGGTCGGCCTCTTCCTCGCGGTGTGGATCGCGGGCGGCACCGTCTCGCTGGTCGTGCAGCGCTTCCGCCACGCGCCGCAAACCGGTTTCGCCGCGAAGGCAGGCGCCAATTCTGCCGCGTGGTACGGGATGGTGCTCGCCCACCTCGGGGTCGCGGTGTTCATCACCGGTGTCACGATGGTGCGCGGCTACGGCATCGAGCAGAACGTGACGCTCGCCAAGGGGCAGTCGGTGAAAGTGGCGGGCAACGAGTTCACGTTCGGCGGCGTCACCGAGATCCGCGGGCCGAACTACACGGGCGTGGCGGGCATCGTGGAAATGCGCCGCGACGGCAAGCTCATCGAGACGCTGCGGCCCGAGAAGCGCATCTACAACGCGAGCGAGCAACCGATGACCGAGGCCGCGATCGACACCGGCTTCTTCGGCGACCGCTACGTCTCGCTCGGCGAGCCGGTGTCCGACCAGGGCATTCACGGCGCGTGGGCGATGCGCGTGTACGTGAAGCCGTTTGTCGACTGGATCTGGGGCGGCTGCTTTCTGATGGCGCTCGGCGGCTTCATCGCCATGACCGACCGCCGCTATCGGCTCGCGGTCAAACGCAAGCTCGGCGCGCTGGTTGGCGCAACCGCATGAAGATACCGCCATGAAATCGCTGCGCCTGCTGCTGCCGCTCGCCGTCTTCATCGTCATCGTGGTCTTCCTCTGGCAGGGGCTGTCGCGCGATCCGCGCGAAGTGCCGTCGCCGCTCATCGGCAAGCCCGCGCCCGCGTTCGAGCTTCCGAAGCTCCACGAATCAGGGCAGAAGCTATCCACCGCCGACATGAAGGGGCAGGTGTGGCTGCTCAACGTGTGGGCGTCGTGGTGCGTGTCCTGCCGCATCGAGCATCCGCTCCTGGTCGAGCTCGCGAAGGCCAACGTGGTGCCGGTGGTCGGCCTCAACTACAAGGATCGCAACGACGCGGGCATTGCGTGGCTCAGGCAGTACGGCGATCCGTACAAGCTGTCGGTGGTCGACGCCGACGGCCGCGTCGGCATCGACTGGGGTGTCTACGGCGTGCCGGAGACCTTCGTCGTCGACAAGTCCGGCATCATCCGCTACAAGCAGATCGGCCCGATCACCGCGGAAGCGTTGCAGCAGAAGATCCTGCCGCTAGTGCGGGAACTGCAGAAATCGTGATGCGCGTTTTCGTCGCCTCCCTGCTGATGATCGCGGCGAGCGCTTTCGCGCAACCCGACCTCGACGCGCGCCTGAAGAAGCTCGAGGAAGAGCTGCGATGCCTCGTGTGCCAGAACCAGTCGCTCGCCGACTCGAGCGCGCCGCTCGCCGAGGACTTGCGGCGCGAGGTGCGCGCGCTCGCGGTGGCCGGCAAGTCCGACGGGCAGATCAAGGAGTTCCTGGTCGCGCGCTACGGCGACTTCGTGCTCTACCGCCCGCCGGTCAAGTCGACCACGTGGCTCCTGTGGTTCGGCCCGTTCGTGCTGCTCGCCGCGGGCACGTTCGTATGGTGGGGTGTGTTGCGCCGGCGCAAGCGCGGCGACGACGGCCTTCGAACGGCGAACGACAGCGCTTCGGCGGACGCGGGCGTGGCAAGGGCGCGGGCGCTGCTCGACAATCCGCTGGAGTAGGATGGCGTCGCCCGGCGGACCCTCGCCGTACGCCACCGCCATGTCTATCTACGCGCTCAAGCCGCGGTTCCAGGCTCTGCTGCGGCCGCTGGCCGCGTCGCTCGCGCGCGCCGGCGCGACGGCGAACCAGGTGACGCTCGCGGCGGCCGCCGTCTCGGTGGCGCTGGGCGCCTTCGTCGCGTGGCGCGTGCCCGAGCGCGGGCCGTTTCTGCTCATTCCGCTGTGGATGTTTCTGCGCATGGCGTTCAACGCGATCGACGGCATGCTCGCCCGCGAGTTCGGTCAGAAGAGCAAGCTTGGCGCGTATCTCAACGAATTGACCGACGTCGTGTCGGACGCGTGCCTGTACCTGCCGTTCGCGTTGATCGCGCCGTTTTCCGCACTCTGGGTGGGCGCGGTCATCGTGCTGGCGGTGGTGTCGGAGCTGGCCGGCGTGCTCGGCCTCATGGTCGGCGCGTCGCGGCGCTACGACGGCCCGATGGGCAAGAGCGACCGCGCCTTCGTGTTCGGCGCACTTGGATTGTGGATCGGTCTTGCCGGCGCGTTGCCCGCTTGGGTCGCGCACGTAATGCCGATCCTGGCCATCGCCTTGATGGCGACGATCGTCAACCGGGTCCGCCGTGGTCTCGCGGAATCGTCTTGAACGACGTCGTGACCCACACCCCTCACCCGCCCTGTCGGGCACCCTCTCCCCGCAAGCGGGGAGAGGGATGGGGTGAGGGGCGATCCGCCCACGAGCACACGTTCCGCACCCACGACGGGGTCGAGCTGTTCTATCGCCACTGGCCGGCGCCGGAGGGCCCCGCGCGCGGCGCGATCGTGCTCTTCCACCGCGGCCACGAGCACTCGGGCCGCATGGCGCACCTCGCCGACGAGCTCGGACTGGCCGACTTCGACTTCTTCGCGTGGGACGCGCGCGGCCACGGCCGCTCGCCCGGCGCGCGTGGCGACGCTCCTGGCATTGCCGCGCTGGTTCGTGACGTGCAAACCTTCCTCGACCACATCGGCGAGACGCATGGCTTCCGCGCCGAGGACATCGCCGTCGTCGCGCAAAGCGTGGGCGCGGTGCTGGTGGCAGCCTGGGTGCACGACTACGCGCCGCGTCTGCGCTGCATGGTGCTCGCCTCGCCAGCGTTCAAGGTCAAGCTGTACGTGCCGTTCGCGCGCGCGGGCCTGGCCCTCATGTACCGGCTGCGCGGCAATTTCTTCGTGACGAGCTACGTCAAGGCGAAGTTCCTGACCCGCGACCCCGAGCGCATGGCGAGCTACGACAGCGACCCGCTGATTGCACGCGCGATCTCCGTGCGCGTCCTGCTCGGGCTGTACGACGTGTCCGAGCGCATCGTGGCCGACGCTGCCGCGATCGTGGTGCCCACCCAGCTCTTGCTCAGCAGCGACGACTGGGTCGTGCACCACGGGCCGCAGCACGGCTTCTTCGATCGCCTGGGTGCGTGCGTGAAGGAGCGTCACCTGCTCGCCGGCTTCTATCACGACACGCTGGGCGAGCGCGACCGCGCGCCGGCGCTGGCCCGCGTGCGCTCGTTCCTGTTGCGCCGGTTCGCTGTCGCGCCCGCGATTCCCGACGTCACCGACGCGGACCAGGGCGGATTCACGCGCGAGGAGTCCGACGCGCTCGCCGCACCGCTGTCGCCGTGGTCCTTGCGCGGCATGTACTGGCGCGTGACGCGCGCCGGGCTCGCACTCGGCGCGCGGCTGTCCGACGGCGTGCGCCTCGGCCGCGAGACCGGCTTCGACTCCGGCAGCACGCTCGACTACGTCTACCGCGACGTCGCGTCGGGCGTGGGCCCGCTCGGTCGCCTGATCGACCGCAACTACCTCGACGCGATCGGGTGGACCGGCATCCGCCAGCGCAAGCGGCATCTCGAGGAGCTCCTGCGCATCGCGATCGCCGATCGCCGTACCGCCGGCGCGCCCGTGCGCATCGTCGACATCGCAGGCGGCCACGGGCGCTACGTACTGGACGCGATCGCGGCCGAAGCGCAGCCGCCGGAGTCCATCCTGATGCGGGATTACAGCGACCGGAATGTCGGCGAGGGCCGTGCGCTCATCGCCGCGCGCAACTACGGCGGCTTCGCCCGCTTCGAGAAGGGCAACGCGTTCGACCGGGCGAGCCTCGCTCGTATCGCGCCGCGCCCGACCATCGGCATCGTGTCCGGCCTGTACGAATTGTTCCCCGACAACGCGCAAGTCGCGCACTCGCTCGCGGGCCTCGCCGACGCGATCGAGGAGGGCGGCCTCCTCGTCTACACCGGCCAGCCCTGGCACCCGCAGCTCGAGCTCATCGCGCGCGGCCTCACGAGCCACCGCGGCGGCGCGTGGGTGATGCGCCGGCGCACCCAGGTCGAGCTCGACCAACTCGTCGAGGCCGCGGGCTTTCGCAAGATCGCCACGCGCGTCGACGAGTGGGGCATCTTCACGGTGTCGCTCGCGCGCCGCCAAGAAAAATAGGGTCAGACCCCATTTTCCTTGTTAGGATGGGCGAGTCAGGGCCACCATCACAAGAAATAGGGTCTGACCCTATTTTTCGCAGGGCTGTCGTCTGGCTCCTCTTTCTCGGCCCGTTCTTCTTCCTGACGTACGGCTTCGCCAACTGGGCGTCGGCGCGGCGTACCAACGTGCCGACGCTCATGTTCGCGTGGGAGTACCACATCCCCTTCCTCGCGTGGACGATCGTGCCGTACTGGTCGATCGATCTCCTCTACGGCATTTCGTTGTTCGTGTGCGCCACGCGCGCCGAGCTCGACACCCACGCGAAACGGCTGCTGACCGCGCAGGTCGTTGCCATCGCGTGCTTCCTCGCCTTTCCCTTTCGGCTCTCGTCCGCCCGGCCGGCGGCAGACGGACTCTTCGGCACGCTGTTCGACCTTCTGACCGGCTTCGACCTGCCCTTCAACCAGTTGCCCTCGCTGCACATCGCGCTGGCGGTGATCTTGTGGGTGCTGTATGAATCCAGGACCCGCGGCGTGGCGCGCATCTTGCTGCACGTGTGGTTCATCCTGATCGGGGCTTCCGTGCTGACCACCTATCAGCACCACTTCATCGACCTTCCCACCGGGTTCATCCTGGGCTGGCTGTGCGTCTGGCTGTGGCCGATGCCGCAGACCGGCCATGCTCCTCCGCTTGCATCTTGGCGGACCACGGCTGACCCTGCGCGTCACCGCCTGTCGCTTTGCTATGGCCTCGGCGCCGCCGCCTGCCTCGCCATCGCGCTCCTCGCCGGCGGCGCCGTTCTCTGGCTCGCGTGGCCCGCGCTGTCGCTGGCGCTGGTCGCCGCGGCCTACGCGGGCCTCGGCGCGCCGGCGTTCCAGAAGGGCCGCGACGGCGGCCCGAGTTGCGCCGCGCACTGGCTGTTCGCGCCCTACCTCGCCGGCGCCTGGATCAACTCGCGCTGGTGGACGCGGCGGCGACCTGCCCCCGTGCACGTCGGCGACGACGTCTGGATCGGGCGCGCGCCGTCGCGGGCCGATCTTGCCGCCGGCCGCTTCGCCGGCATCGTGGATCTGTCGGCGGAGATGAGCCTGCCGCGTGGCGTCGCGCATGCCGTGATCGTCCCGGTGCTCGATCTCACCGCGCCTGACGCCGCGTCGCTCACGCGGGCGGCGGACGCCATCGAGGAAATGCGAGCGCGCGGACCGGTGCTCGTGTGCTGCGCCCTGGGCTACTCGCGCAGCGCATGCGCGGTCGCAGCGTGGCTCTTGACCAGCGGGCGCGTGACCAGTGCCGAAGCGGCTTTCGCGCATCTGCGCAGGGCGCACGCCGACGTGGCGCTGAACGAGGCGCACGCGAGCGCACTGCGAAGCATGAGGACCGCATGACGCTCTCCGACACCATCGACGAAGCGCTGGCCTGGCGCTTGCGCCTCACCGCCGACGCGCTGCGCGCCGCATCGACGCTGGACACGCTGGCGACCGGCCTTACCCTGATCGCGGCCGCCGGGATCGGCGCCGCCTTGTGGCACCCGGTCCACGTGTACACCATCGCCTTTCTCGCCGCGCAGGTCGTACTCGGCCTCGTCGCCAAGTGGACGGCCGTGCGCGTCCGCTTCGACGCGCAGGTCTTCGCCGCGCTGGCCGATGCCGTGCAGCACTCGGGCTTTCGCCTCGAGCATCTCGACCGCGCGCTGCGCGGCGTGGGCATGCTGGCCGCCGACAAGGAGGGCCGCGACTGGGACACGCGCTGCCAGGGTGCGCTCGGCCTCATGCGCTCGCTCGGGCGGCTCACCCTCGCGCAGGGATTGCTCTTCGTGCTCGCCGCAGGCACCATCGCGCTTCACTGACGGTTTCATTGCCCGCTCTTGCATACCCTCGATGCGATCTGCGCCTTCGCGCTGTGCTTGTTCACCAGGGCGTTGACCGGCGCCCGCATGCTGTGGATCGGCTGCGCACCCGCGGCCACGGTGCGCGTCTACTATGCCAATCACAACAGTCACGGTGACTTCGCGCTGATCTGGGCTTGCCTGCCCGACGATCTGCGCGCGCGGACGCGCCCGGTCGCCGGCGCCGACTACTGGCTCAAGGGCCGGCTGCGCACCTACGTCGCCCAGCGCGTGATCCGCGCCGTCCTCATCGACCGCAATGCCGACACGCGCAAGGAGGACCCGATCGCACAGATGGCCGACGTGATCGACCAGGGCGACTCGCTGATCGTGTTCCCGGAAGGCACCCGCAACACGACCGAGGAGACGCTGCTGCCGTTCAAGAGCGGCATCTATCGCCTCGCGCACGCACGGCCCGAGACCGAGTTCGTGCCGGTGTGGATCGAGAACGCGCGGCGGGTGATGCCCAAGGGCAAGCTCCTCCCCTTGCCGCTCCTGTGCACGCTCACCGTCGGCGCGCCGGTCACACTCGCGCAAGGCGAGGAGAAAGACGCGTTCGTCGCGCGCACCCGCGACGCACTGCTCGCGCTGCAACCCACCCAAATATGACGCCGGTTCAAGTCACCTACTCCCTGTTCATCGGCGTGGGCACCGTGCTCCTGATCGCGTCCGTCATCGGCTGGACGCTCAAGCACTGGATCGCCCGCGGCGAGCCGCATCCCACCGTCGACAACCTCAACGCCCGCATCAAGGCGTGGTGGGTGATGGTGCTGGCGGTCGGCCTCGCCTTCCTCTTCGGCAAGCTCGGCGTGGTGCTGCTGTTCGCGTTCATCTCGTTCTTCGCACTGCGCGAGTTCCTGTCGCTCACGTACACCCGAAGCTCGGACTATTTCGCGCTGGCCGTGGCGTTCTTCGTCGTGCTGCCGGTGCAATACGCCCTCGTGTACACCGGCTGGTACGGGTTGTTCTCGATCTTCGTTCCCGTCTACGTATGCCTGCTCCTGCCGATCCTCGAAGTGCTCGCCGGAGACATCACCCGCTTCCTCGAGCGTACGTCGAAGATCCAGTGGGGGCTCATGATCTGCGTGTACTGCATCTCGCACGTGCCCGCGCTCCTGACCCTCACGATCCCCGGCTACGAGGGACGCAACCTGCTGCTGATCGCGTTCCTGGTCATCGTCGTGCAGTCGAGCGACGTGCTGCAGTACGTCTGGGGCAAGCTCATCGGCAAGCACAAGGTCGCGCCGGAAGTATCGCCGTCGAAGACCGTCGAGGGGCTGGTCGGCGGCGTGCTGGCGGCGACGGCGCTCGGCGCCGCGCTGTGGTGGATCACGCCGTTCAATGCGTGGCAAGCAGCGCTGATGGCGCTCGCGATCAACGTGATGGGCTTCTTCGGCGGCCTCGTGATGTCGGCGATCAAGCGCGACCGCGGCGTCAAGGACTGGGGCCACATGATCGAGGGCCACGGCGGCATGCTCGACCGCCTCGACTCGGTGGTGTTCGCGGCGCCCATCTTCTTCCACCTCACGCGCTATTGGTGGAACGTGACGTCATAGCTCAGGCGGTCTTGCCGTAGCGATCCAGGATCGCGCGCACCATCGCCGCCCCGGCCTGTGCCGGCTCGAGCCCCTCGGCTCGCCGGAACGCGTCACCGAGGTCGAAGTCGCCGAACACGCGCTCGGCCCATCGGTGAAAGTCGCCGCGGGCCAAGTGACCCCGGAGAACTTCGTCGGGCAAGTCGGGCAGGAACGAAGCGAGACTTGCGAGCGTATGCGCGCGCTGTCCCGTCGGGACACCCCGTCTCGTGAACACGAACTCGCTTCCCGGCCGCACGGGCACGTCGCAGTATTTCTGCCGATGACGGACGTGGACCGTCATACGCGGAGCGATCCTGAACCGCATCAGCCGATCGGGCGCCTCCTGGATTCTGGGAAGGATCAGCGCTTCATCGATCGCGAGGCTCGCGAGCGCATGCAGCCAGTCGGCCGTCGTTCCCACCGGCGCGGCGAGTTCTCGCAGCGCGAGTGCCTGGCGTCGATCCGCGACTTTGGTAACGATGACCGCGTCGGTGGCGGCGAGGACGTCCGCGGACAGATCGGCGACCCGGTACGAGACGAGCACATACCCGCCGAGATCCCGGTCGAACAGCTCAGGGTCGTCCAGCCTGCCGAGAAAATAGTGCGCCTCGTCGATCAAGACCCGGTGGGGGAGCCCGGTCTGCTGCCTGGCGCGATTGACGAGCTGCAGTACGCGGCGGACGATGGTCCGCTTGTCGCATTGCGCTACCGCCGACATGTCCACCACGAGGCTCAGATCGGGGTGGGCCAGGATGCGCTCCACGCCTGCAAACGGGCCATCGATGCGCTCAACGCGCTGGACGATCACACCGGGAAGCGCTTCCAGGCATGCGTAGTCGCCCTCCGGATCGAGGATGCATACCGAGTACCGCTGGTGGATGAGCTGCTCGCAAAGCAGACCAGCAAGCCAGGATTTTCCGGACTTGGGGTCTCCCCCGATCACCAGGTTGCGACCGTGCAGCGCGAGATCGACAGGCGCTCCGTCATCGCGGTGCCCGAGCCGGATCCAGCGGCGGCGGCCGCGCCCGAGTGGGATTCGCCGCGCGGGAAGAAGTCCGCGGATGAAACGGGCAACCGCGCTCGGGTCGCTCCCCGGGATGACTTCGTCGGCGGCGCGCCTCAGCGCGTCGCTCCCCCACGCGACGGCAGCACCAAGCTCGCAGAGCGCGAGGAGCGCATGGTCGTTCTCCGCGTCGCCGATCGCGACCGCATTGTGGGGCGAAGCGCGCAGCCGCCACAACGCCTCGTTGAGGCCGCTCCCCTTGGTCACGCCGAGCGGGACGACCATGAGCCTGCCGCGGTTGAACGCGATTGCGAGCGGTAGTCCCAGCCGGTGGATCGAGTCGAGAATCTGCGGCGCAGCATCCACCGGCGCGTCCACGATGCAGCTCCCGCTGCTATGAGAAATCCCCTTTCGCGTCAGATCGCCGACGAGCTGCGCATCGGGTGCACCGCAGAGCAGGACAGGTGACGTGTTGGGGAAAAAACGAAGAACGGCGCCGTTCTCGGCGACGACCGCGTCGAAAAGCGCTGCATCGGGCAGCCGGCGGTCGAGATCGGCGAGCGTGCGGCCCGTCACGAGGATCGCCATGAGCCCCGCGCTGCGTGCTTCCCGAATGGCCTCGGCGGCTTCCGGGTCGATCGCGTCGCCGACGGCGATCGTGCCGTCGAAGTCGAGGGCGAGGATTCGCAGGTTCATCGGTAATCGCGAACGTGCGGGCCGCGTTCACGCCCGAGGCGTTGGCGGCCACGGAAGCGGTCGGCCACGCGCTTCGCCGGGTCGACGCGCTGGCCGAAATCGGAGCCTGGCTCGGCAGCCTTGAGTGGCCTCAATTGACCGAGATTCGTACATACTGTACAGTTTACAGTACTCAAAGGCCACTGCGTTCGTTCGATGAAGAATCCCGTCAAGCGAGGTGCCGAGCAGACGCGCAGAAATTTTTCCGCGTTGGTGGATCAAGCGGCGCGGGGTGAGCCGACGATCATCACCAAGCACGGCAAGCCCTACGCCGCGCTGGTGCCCGCTTCCCTGCTCTCGCAGAGCACGACGCATGTGGACATTCGAGCGCTGCGCGGGTCGGGTAAGGGGCTTTGGGGGCGCTCGGTCCGCCGCACTCTCCGAGAGCTGCGCGAAGAATGGCGGTAGCGTTCGTCGGGAATCTGCCCGCCGGCGCTCGGATCACCGTCGATTCGGCGCCGATCATCTACATGCTCGAGGATCATCCGAAACTGGCCGCGCACTTCGCGCCGGTCTTCGATGCCGCGGCCCGCGGCGAGCTTTCGATCATGGTCTCCACGATCACGCTGGCCGAGGTGATGGCGGGGCCGCTGCGAGCCGGCAACGAGATTCTCGCTGCCCAGTATCACGAAGCAATGCGCGGTTCGAGGAACTGGGAGATCGTTCCGGTTACCCAGGAGATCGCGGTCCTTGCGGCCCGGATCAGGGTGGCGCGTCGGTTGCGCCTACCCGATGCCATTCAGGTCGCCACGGCGGTCGCAACGGGCTCGGCGGCGCTCGTGACCCACGACGTCGATCTGTCGAAAGTGCGAGAGATCAGGATCATCAGCTAAGCTAAAGCGAAACGTCAGACACGCGACCAAGCATGTCGACGAGCGGCATCACATCCGCTCCCACAGTGCGGTTTCGCCTTCGAGGCGATCCAGTTCCATGCCCCGGAAGTCGCCCCGCGAGACGATGCCGACGATCTTCCCGTCCTCGGTCACCGGCAGGTGCCGAAAACCGCAGTCGCTCATCAGGCGGAGCGCATCGATGGCCGTGCGCTCCGGGAGGATGGTTTGCGGATCAGGGGTCATCGCCGCGCCGAGTGGGGTGGCCGCCGGGTCCTTCGCCTGACTCAGGACGCGCACCGCATCCCTGCCGGTGAAGATCCCGCAGAGCTGGCCCTGGTCGTCGGTGACCAGGACAGCGCCGACGCGGCGCTGCCACATGCGCTGGCAGGCGTGCTGCACGGTGTCGTCGCGCGTCAGCGTGATCGGTTGCTGATCCCTGACGATGAGTGCGACCGAGCGATTGGCCATGGACTGCTCCTCGTTGTGGACGACGCCGTGGATACGCGCCTGCGGCTGGGCACCAATCTGGTCCGATCACGGGCTCACTACTTGATCGTCACCTGCTTGACGCTGCTGCCTTCCTTCTTCGGCAGGACGAGTTCCAGCAGCCCGTCCTCGTACTTCGCCTCCGCGCGGCTCGCGTCCACTTCCTGCGGCAGCGTAAAAGCGCGGTACTGGTTGCCATAGTACCGTTCGCTACGGATGACGGTCTCGCCCTTCTTCTCTTCCTTCTCTTGCTTCACGTCGGCATTGATCGAGACCTGGTTGCCGTCGATCGCGACCTTGATGTTCTCCTTCTTGACGCCCGGCACCTCGGCCTTGACGCGGTAGCTCTTCTCGTCCTCGGATACGTCCATCTTGATGTCCGGGACCTCGGGCAGGTTGCGCCAGGCAGCGCGCGGGAGACGGAACATCGACTCGAAATCGCGGAACGGATCGAACCGCGAAAGTTCTCCGAATGGATCGAAACGCGTGATGTTTGCCATGATCAACTCCTTCGAACGCCGCACCGCGCGGCATGATTGATTTGTATCACGTCGCGGACCTGACCGCCCCAAGTGCGTTCAGACGATGTGATGACTAAGAGATGGGGACGCAACCTACGGTCGACAAGGGTACTTCCAAAAAAAGCACTACTTCCATCCGACGGCGACCGCGGCGCTTTCCGGTCGTCGCAGCCGGAGGGAATCGCCTCACCATCGAGGAAGTTCGCGGCAGTCGCTTGATCGGGTGAGACGAGGCGGCCTACTCGCCCGACCACCTCGATTCAGTCGTTCAAGGGCCGCGGCAGCACGAAGGCCGCGCGCAGGTCCGGCGGAAGCTGCCCGCGCACGTCTTCCATCTGGCCGTCGGTGACGGTCTCTGCCACGGCCGCCCCAACGGCGAGAAGCGCCTCGGCTGCGGACCGCTCGTCCATGCCGAGGCGTTGTGCGAGGTCGGCGACGATGCTGTCGCGTGACACCGATTTGTCCGGGCCCGGCGGCAAGCGCTTCAACCGCTTTGCAAAGATCGGTCCAGGTTCACAATGGGGGCTCAGCCGGGGCAACAGAATCTGTCGATCCTGCACAACTGTGTTTCCGGGCCGGCACCGATGGCGCCTGCCGCCGGATTGCCCCGGCCTACCAGC
>JADLEZ010000298.1 GCA_020845855.1 Burkholderiales bacterium | reverse complement strand
TGAAGCCGTCGACGGTGAGCGGCAGCAGCAGCGCGACGATCGCGAGGAGCACGGTCCAGCTCCGGAACGTGCCGCGCTTCTCGGTGACGGCGAGCGAGTGGACGAGCGCGGTGCCGACGAGCCACGGCATGAACGACGCATTCTCGACGGGATCCCAGAACCACCAGCCGCCCCAGCCAAGTTCGTAGTACGCCCACCAGCTGCCGAGCGCGATGCCGATGGTGAGGAACGACCACGCCGCGAGCGTCCACGGCCGCGACCAGCGCGCCCACGTCGCGTCGAGCTTGCCGGCCAGGAGCGCCGCGATCGCGAACGCGAACGCGACGGAGAAGCCGACGTAGCCCATGTACAGCATGGGCGGATGGATCACCATGCCGGGGTCCTGCAACAGAGGATTCAAGTCGCGGCCATCAGGCGCGGCCGGCAGGAGGCGCAGGAACGGGTTCGACGTGAACAGCATGAAGAGGTAGAAGCCGACGCCGACCAGGCCCATCACCGCGAGCACGCGCGCGAGCATGGGCGCGGGCAGGTTGCGCGAGCGCAGCGTCACCACCAGCGCCCAGCCGGTCAGCATCAGCACCCACAGGAGCAGCGACCCCTCGTGCGAGCCCCAAGTGGCGGCCATGCGGTAGTGCAGCGGAAGCTGGGAATTCGAATGCTGCGCCACCAGCGCCACCGAAAAATCGTTGTGGGCGAAGCTCCACATGAGGCAGCCGAACGCGAGGGCCACCAGCGCGAACTGGGCGCGCGCGGCGGGCCGCGCGAGGCCCATGAGCGCGGGGTCGCGCCGGTACGCGCCCCACAGCGGCAGCGTGCCCTGCGCGATCGCCACCAGCAGGGCGAGGATGAGGGCGAAGTGCCCGAGTTCGGGGATCATTGGACTACCCTCCGCGCTGTCGCGCTTCGGGGCAATTCGCCCTCGGGGCGGCCCTTCGGGCTCATGGGGAAGTCTTCAACGTCGGTGTGCTCATCGTCTTGTGCTTGCTCGCGGCATCCAGCGCGGCGGCGGCTTCCGGCGGCATGTAGTTCTCGTCGTGCTTGGCCAGCACCTCGGTGGCCTTGAACGTGCCGTCGGGGCCGAGCGTGCCTTGCGCGACCACTCCCTTGCCCTCCTTGAACAGGTCGGGCAGGAGGCCGCTATAGATCACCGGCACGCGCTGCGCGGTATCGGTGACCACGAACGTCACGTCGACCGAGTTCGGCGTGCGTTTCACGCTGCCGGCCTCGACCAGGCCGCCGATGCGAAACGGCCGTCCCTGCGGGGCTTCCTTCGCGGCCACTTGCGTGGGGGTGAAGAAGAACACGAGGTTCGACTGGAACGCATTGAGCACCAGCGCGACGGCGACGCCGAGCACGGCCACGCCCGCGCCGATCCAGGCGAAGCGGCGATGGCGCGCTTTCATCGTGTTCCCCCTTTGGCCAGCCGTTCCGCGGCGCGAACGCGTGCCCGCACGCTCGCGACTTCGAGGATCACGACCAGCGCGGTGATCCCGAACGAGCCCCACACGTAAAAGCCGTAGCCGCCCATGCTCAGGAACTCCATCATGCCCTCGCCGGCAACGGAAGCGCGGCCACCCACGCCGCGCCGCGCTCGCGTTCCAGGATGATGGCCCGCACCCGCCACAGCGCCACGGCGATCGCGTAGAACCACGCCGCGAAGGTCATCACCAGCATCCCGGCCAGCATGGTCGCAGCCATTTTCGGGGCAGCGGTGAGGCTCACCGACGCGCCCTGGTGCAGCGTATTCCACCACTGCACGGAGAAATAGATGATCGGGATGTTGACCGCGCCGACGAGGGTCAGCACCGCGCATGCGCGGTCGGCGCGGCGCGGGTCGTCGATCGCGTTGCGCAACGCGATGATCCCGAAGTACAGGAACAGCAGGATCAACTCGGAAGTCATGCGCGCGTCCCACGCCCAGTACGTACCCCACGTGGGCCGCCCCCATAGGGCGCCCGTCCACAGTGCGATGAACGTCATCCATGCGCCGGTGGGCGCCAGCGCCTGCGCCATCATCGCCGACAGCCGCGTGTTCATCGACAGCGCGATGATGCTCCAGAACGCCATCACGAGGTAGATGAACATCGACATCCACGCCGCGGGCACGTGGATGAAGATGATGCGGTAGGCTTCCCCTTGCGTCGCATCGGTCGGTGCCAGCACGAAGCCGATCCAAAGCCCTGCCAGCAGGAAGGCTACCGCCAGCGCCGCGAACACGCGCGCGAGCGGCCGCGCGAGCGGGTAGAAGGCGGAGGGCGAGGAGAATTGATACAGGGTCATTGCCCATCCGGACTCATCAGTCGAGCGCGATGCGCACGGCCGCGGCGGTGGCGAGCGGCGCACCGACCAGCGCGAGCAGCAGGCCCGCGGCCAGCAGCGAAAGGTTGGGCGACGCCGACAGCCCGGCGCGGATCGCATCGGCGGAGCCCGCGCCGAAGATCAGCACCGGCACGTACAGGGGCAGGATCAGGAGTGCGAGCAGGCTGCCGCCGCCGCGTGCGCCGAGGGTCAGCGCGGCTCCGATCGCCCCCAGCAGCGACAGGATCGGCGTGCCGATCAGCAGGGAAATGGTGACGATCGCGAGCACCTCCCCATCGAGCCCGTATTGCAGGCCGAGCAGCGGCGCCAGCATCACGATGGGCAAGCCGGTGGTGAGCCAGTGCGCGACGACCTTGCCGGACAGCAGTGCCGCCAGCGGATACGGCGACAACACGATCTGCTCGAGTGTGCCGTCCGCGAAGTCGCTGGCGAACAGGCGCGGCAGCGACAGAAGCGAGGCGAGCAGCGCGGCGACCCACAGCACGCCGGGACCGAGTGCCGCGAGGAGCGTGCGCTCGGGAGAAGATGCCAGGGGGAAAAGGCTCACCACGATCACATAGAACAAAAGCTGCACGCCGAGTTCCGAGCGCGAGCGCAGGGCGAGGCGCAGGTCGCGCGCGACGGCCCAGCGCAGCGCGGCGAACACGCCGTACGGTTGCGCATCGTCGGCGAGGGCGACGGCGGCACTCACAATTCGATGTGCTCCGTGAGCTCCGCCGGCAGGTCGAGCCTCTGGTGCGTGGCGGCGACGACGGTGCCGCCCGCGCGCAGGCGCTTCACGATGAGGTCCGCAAGCAGTGCGAGGCCGGCGGTATCGAGCGCGGTCGCCGGCTCGTCGAGGAGCCACAGCGGCCGCGGCAGCAGCGCAAGGCGCGCGAGGCCGATGCGGCGGCGCTGGCCCTGCGACAGCACGCGCGCCGGCAGGTCGCGCGAAAGCGTGAGGTCTGCCGCGCCGAGCGCGCTCGCCACCTCGTCGTCGGACGGCTGCGCGCCCGCAAGGTCCGCGAGCGAGCGCAGGTTCTCGGCGGCGGTAAGCTCGTCTTTCAGCGCGCTCGCGTGTCCCGCGTACACGCAATGCGCGGGCGCCGGCACCGGTTCGCCGCGAAAGGTGACCCGTCCTTCGGCCGGCAGCGTCAACCCCGCCAGCATGCGCAGCAACGTCGTTTTGCCGCTGCCGTTGCGGCCGGTGACGAGGAGGGCGCTTCCTGCGTCCACCCGCAAGGACAGGCGTGAAAACAGCAGGAGATCGCCCCGCCGCGCGGTGAGGTCGTGCGCTTCGAGCATGTCGGCGATGTTAGCATAAGTATTTGATTTTTGGCTGAATTTATGGCACCACCTGGTCGATGGTCACCGCCACGTCGCGAGCGCCGGGCGCCACCGGGCTGCTCGTGCCCGACAGGTCCCCCGGTTGCGCCTTGGCGTCGCCGGATTTGCTGATGCGCGCCTCGACCACGACCTTGGTCGCCTTGGAGATGGTGGCCGCGGGCGACATGGCCATCGCGTCGGTGAGCACGAAGGTCCGCGGCAATTCGGACGCCGCGACCCGCATCACTGCGAGCGGCATGCGCGAACCGTCCGGATCGCGCGCGAAGATGAACACGGTGTCGCCGGGCGCCACGTTCTTCGCGAGCTTGGGATCGAGCGAGACGCGTCCCGCGACCGACGGTCCAGTGACCGTCGCGGCGGGCGCGGGCGTGGTCGCAGACGCGGGCGGCGCGGCGGCAGCGCCGACAGTGGCGAGCCTGCGGTCGACTTCCGCGATGAGCGGGCTGTCCGGCGGCAGCACCGTCTTCAGACGCGTCCAGTGCCGGATCGCGGTCGCGGCATCGTTGCGCTCGGCGGCCGCGGCGCCCGCGAGCGCGAGCGCCTTCGCGTTGTCGGGATCGATCGCCAGCGCGCGGTCGAGGAGCTCGGTGGGTTGGCCGGCCAGGCTACGATCCTGGCCGAGCGCGATCGCTTCCGCCCAGTCCGTATAGACTGCGGCGTTCGGCGGCAAGCGCTTGGCCGCTTCCGCATACGCTTGCGCGGAAAGTTCCGGGCGTCCGAGCGCGCGATACGAGCGGCCGAGCATGGCCCATCCTTCGCCGTCTTCCGGGTTCGCATTGAGACGGTTCGCGAGCTGTTCCACCATCGCGAGGATCTGGGGGTCGCCCGCGATGGGGTCGCGCGGCGCGGTAGCCGACGGCGACAGCGCGGCCGGACTGCCGAGCGCCACGTACATGACGCCGGAAACCACGGGAACGCAGGCCACCAGCACCAGCGCGGCGATCCAGCGCGAGCGCTCGCCGACCTTGATCTCGTCCGCGCTGCCCGCCTGCGCGAGCTCTTGCCCGAAGCGCCGGGTCAACTCCGACAGTGCCGTCTCGCGCTCGGCCGGCGTGATCGTTCCCGCCGCGTAATCGGCGTCGATCTGCCGCCGGTGATCGCGGAACACCGCGGTGACCAGCGACTCGTCGGCGGGGTCGTCCGCCGCGGAAGCGCGACGCAACAGCGGCACCACCAGCCACGCGAGCGTGGCCGCGACGAGCGCGAGCGCCAGGATCCAGAACAGCGGCGACGTGGACATCACGGACATACCTGGCGGGCAAGGGCCGCGGGCGAGTGAAGCCTGGGCGAAGTCGACAATTATACCTTCCACCTCCTGTGCGACCGGCGCCTGCGGCCCCGCTGCCGACGATGGATTATGATGAGCAAGCCCGCGCGCCATGCGCTCTCTCTAGCCTTCCTTTCATGTCGGACAAAGACATCCGCGAGGCCTCGCTCGAGTATCACCGCCAGGCGCCCGCCGGCAAGATCGCGGTGGTGCCGACCAAGCATCTCACCAACCAGCGCGACCTGGCACTCGCGTACACGCCGGGTGTTGCCGCGGCCTGCGACGAGATCGTGCGCGACCCGCACGAGGCGTCGAACCTCACCGCGCGCGCGAACCTCGTCGCCGTCGTGACCAACGGCACCGCCGTGCTGGGTCTCGGCGCGATCGGCCCGCTCGCGGCGAAGCCGGTGATGGAAGGCAAGGCGGTGCTGTTCAAGAAGTTCTCCGGGCTCGACTGCTTCGACATCGAGATCAACGAGCGCGACCCCGACAAGCTCGTCGACATGATCGTCGCGCTGGAGCCGACCTTCGGCGGCATCAACCTCGAGGACATCAAGGCGCCCGAGTGCTTCGAGATCGAGCGCAAGTGCCGCGAGCGGATGAAGATCCCGGTCTTCCACGACGACCAGCACGGCACGGCCATCATTGTCGGCGCCGCGGTAGTCAACGGCTTGCGCGTGGTGGGCAAGGAGTTGCGTGAGGTCAAGCTCGTGTGCTCGGGAGCGGGCGCGGCCGCGCTCGCGTGCCTCGACCTGCTGCGCAGCCTCGGTGTGCGCCGCGAGAACATCTTCGTCGCCGACATCGAGGGCGTGGTGTACGAAGGCCGCACCAAGCTCATGGATGCGCAGAAGTCGGTCTACGCGCAGAAAACGCCGGCGCGCACGCTGGCCGACGTCCTGCCCGGTGCGGACGTCTTCCTCGGCCTGTCCGCGGCGCGGGTGCTCAAGCCCGAGTGGCTCGCGACCATGGCGCCGAAGCCGCTGATCCTGGCGCTCGCCAATCCCGAGCCCGAGATCATGCCCGACCTCGCCAAGGCGGCGCGGCCGGACGCGGTGATCGCTACCGGGCGCTCGGACTTCCCGAACCAGGTCAACAACGTTCTCTGCTTTCCGTTCATCTTCCGCGGCGCGCTCGACGCCGGCGCGACCACCATCAACGAAGCGATGAAGCTCGCCTGCGTGCGCGCGATCGCCGATCTCGCGATGGCCGAGCATTCGGACATTGTCGCGCACGCGTACAACATCGAGAACCTGCGCTTCGGCCCCGACTACCTGATTCCGAAGCCGTTCGACCCGCGACTCATCGTGCAGATCGCGCCCGCGGTGGCGAAGGCCGCCATGGACTCGGGGGTGGCGACGCGTCCGATCGCGGACTTCGACGCCTATCGGCAGAAGCTCACCCAGTTCGTGTACCACTCGGGCCTGCTCATGAAGCCCATCTTCACCGTGGCCAAGGCGGAGCCCAAGCGCATCGTCTACGCCGAAGGCGAGGAGGAGCGGGTGCTGCGCGCGGTGCAGGTGGTGGTGGACGAGGGGCTCGCCAAGCCCATCCTGGTCGGCCGTCCGGCGGTGATCATGAAGCGCATCGAGCGCTTCGGGCTGCGCCTGACGCCCGATCACTTCACCATGATCAACCCGGAGCGCGACGACCGCTTCAAGGAGTACTGGGGCGCGTACTACCGGCTGACCCAGCGCAAGGGCGTGACCGAGGCGTACGCGCAGATCGAGATGCGCCAGCGGCTGACGCTGATCGGCGCGATGGCGA
>JADLEZ010000297.1 GCA_020845855.1 Burkholderiales bacterium | reverse complement strand
GGACCGGCTCTCCCCGGCCGGGTCCGAACCCGCGTCGGCCGTGCGCGCGTCGTATCGGGCGTTCATATTGAGTGTTTCATTATCCGGCGACCGCGGCCGTACCCGCCGCTACCGCGTGCTCGATGGGTCACGCTCACGCTTGCATGGGGGTCCGACTCGATTGGGCTTGCAGCAACGCGGCGCGCCGCTGCCCTAGTCGAGCTGCGTTGGCCGATGATTGCGGTGGTGCGTGTGGGAAGCCTCCTACGCCCTGGCGCGGCAACATCCCACAGTGCGGCATGGCGCAGACCGAATGTCCCGATGCATCCCGGATCTGTTCAAATTGACCTCCATGAAACACTCTTGAACCAAGCATCGCCCATGAACAAACGTCGCCGGCTTGCGCCCTTGACCGGCCACACCACAACGTGAGGCGAGTGTGCGTGCGTTCGCGGGTGACCAGCGCCGCACTACGCTGAGGACGCCACTGCCATAGGCCAGTTCCTCGAACGGCTCCGGTACTTCCGCCGCCCCCGCGAGCCGTTTGCGCGCGGCTGGGGTGAGATGCGCATCGAGGCGCGGCAATGGGAAGACGGTTACCGCAACCGCTGGTCGCACGACAAGGTGGTGCGCTCCACCCACGGCGTGAACTGCACCGGATCGTGCAGCTGGAAGATCCACGTCAAGCAAGGCGTGGTCACCTGGGAAACCCAGCAGACCGACTATCCGCGCACGCGCCCGGACATGCCCAACCACGAGCCGCGCGGATGCTCGCGCGGCGCGTCGTACTCGTGGTACCTGTACAGCGCCAACCGCTTGAAGTATCCGATGGTGCGCGGCCGGTTGTTGAAGCGCTGGCGTGCGCTGCGCGAGCATCTGCAGCCGGTGGAAGCCTGGGCGGCATTGATGCGCGACCCGAACGCCAGGGACTACAAGGCAGCGCGCGGACTCGGCGGCTTCGTCCGCGCGAAGTGGGACGAGGCGGTGGAAATCGCAGCGGCCGCCAACGTGTTCACGATCAAGAACCACGGACCCGATCGGATCGCGGGCTTCTCGCCGATCCCGGCGATGTCGATGGTGTCGTACGCCTCGGGCACGCGTTACCTCAGTCTGATTGGCGCTACCGTGCTCTCCTTTTACGACTGGTACTGCGACCTTCCGGCCGCGAGCCCCCAGACTTGGGGCGAGCAGACCGACGTACCGGAGTCGGCCGACTGGTACAACTCGGGCTACCTCATCGCATGGGGGTCGAACGTGCCGCAGACGCGGACACCGGATGCCCATTTCTTCGTGGAAGCGCGTTACAACGGCACCCGAGTCGTCGCGGTAACCCCTGATTACTCCGAGGTCGCCAAACTCTCCGACATCTGGCTGCACCCCAGGCAGGGCACCGACGGCGCGCTGGCGATGGCGATGGGCCACGTGATCCTGCGCGAGTTCTTCCTCGACCACCAGGTCGATTACTTCCAGGACTATTGTCGCCGCTTCACCGACCTGCCGATGCTCGTCACCCTGCGCCGGGATGGCGAGCGCTGGGTGCCCGATCGCTACCTGCGCGCCAGCGATTTCGAAGGCGCGCTGGGCACGCCCGATCGTGCCGACTGGAAAACCGTCGGCTTCGACCAGCAAGGCCGGCCGGTCGCGCCGCGCGGCTCGATCGGCTTCCGCTGGCCCGGCGCCGGCGCCCCGGAGCGCGGCAGGTGGAACCTCGAGCAGCAAGCCGCCGACGGCGGCGAAATCGAATTGCAGCTGAGCGAAATCGAGCGCCGCGACGATGCGCTGGACACCGCCTTCCCGTACTTCGGCGGCGGCGCGAGCGAGCACTTTACGCATGGCGGGCAGAGCGACGTCCTGGTGCGCAAGGTGCCCGTGCGCAAACTCGCGACGCGTCAGGGCGAAACGGTGGTTGCCACGGTGTTCGATCTGCTGTGCGCGCACTACGGCCTCGACCGTGGACTCGGCGGTGCATGCGCCAAGAGCTACGACGACAACATTCCCTACACACCAGCGTGGCAGCAAGCGATCACCGGTACGCCGGCCGCCAAGGTGATCGAGGTCGCCCGCGGCTTCGCCTCGAATGCGCAGATGACCAAGGGCCGCTCGATGGTGATCATCGGTTCCGGCATGAACCACTGGTATCACCAGGACGTGAGCTACCGCGCCATCATCAACGTGCTGATGCTGTGCGGCACGATCGGCAAGTCGGGTGGCGGCTGGTCGCACTACACCGGCCAGGAAAAGGTGCGTCCGCAAACCGGTTGGGCCGCGCTCGCGTTCGCGCTGGACTGGGTGCGCCCGCCGCGGCAGATGGCCGGTACCGACTATTTCTATCTGCACTCGGACCAATGGCGTTACGAAACATTGGGGCTGGAAGATCTGCTCTCACCGCTGGCCGACCGGAGCCGGCAAACCGGCAGCATCGTCGATTGCAGCGTGCGTGCGCAGCGCATGGGGTGGCTGCCGTCGGCGCCGCAGTTGAACCGAAACCCGCTGGAGGCCGCACGCGAAGCGGTGGCCACCGGCGATCCGCGGCAATACGTGGTCGACGCATTGAAATCCGGCCGGCTTGCGCTTGCCTGCGAGAACCCTGACCATCCCGACAACTATCCGCGCAACCTGTTCGTGTGGCGCTCCAACCTGCTCGGCTCCTCGGGCAAGGGTCACGAGTACTTTCTCAAGCATTTCCTCGGCACCCGCTGTGGCCTGCAAGGCAAGGACCTCGGCGCGCAAGGCGGCGCCAAGCCCGAGGAAGTCGCGTGGCGTGACCCCGCGCCCGAGGGCAAGCTCGATCTCGTGGTAACGCTGGATTTCCGGATGTCCACGACCGCGCTGTATTCGGACGTAGTGCTGCCCACCGCGTCGTGGTACGAAAAGAACGACCTTTCGACCACCGACATGCACCCCTTCATCCATCCGTTCTCGGTCGCGGTGGATCCCGTCTACGAATCCAGGAGCGATTGGGAGATCTTCAAGGCCATTGCCAGGAAGTTCGCCGAGCTCGCCGATGGCCGGCTCGGCAACGAAAAGGACGTGGTGCTGTCGCCGATCCTGCACGACACCCCCAGCGAGCTCGCGCAACCGTTCGAGGTGCGCGACTGGAAGAAGGGCGAGTGCGACCTGGTGCCCGGCGTGACCGGCCCGGCCATCGCCTTCGTCGAGCGCGATTATCCGGGAGTGCATGCGCGCTTCACTTCGCTCGGGCCGCTGCTGGAGGAGCTCGGCAACGGCGGCAAGGGCCTGCGTTGGGACATGCGGCGCGAGGTGCAGGCCTTGGGCGCGCTCAACCACACCGTGACCGACGGACCAGCCCGGGGCCGGCCGCGCATCCAGTCCGACATCGACGCGGCCGAGACCATCCTCATGCTGGCGCCGGAAACCAACGGCGAGGTCGCGGTGCGGGCGTGGGAGGAGCTTTCGAAATCCACCGGCCGCAACCTCGGACACCTCGCGGCCGCACGCGAGGGCGAGAAGATCCGCTTCCGCGACCTGCAGGCGCAACCGCGCAAGATCATCACCTCGCCCACGTGGTCGGGTGTGGAAAGCGAGACGATCAGCTACAACGCCGGGTATATCAACGTGCACGAGTTGGTGCCATGGCGCACGCTCACGGGCCGCCAGCATTTCTATCTCGATCATCCGTGGATCCGCGATTTCGGCGACGCGTTCGCGCTGTATCGCCCGCCGATCGACACCCGGACCGTGCACACCCTGCTCGGCACGCAAGGCAACGGCAATCGCGAGGTGGTGCTGAACTTCGTTACACCGCACCAGAAATGGGGCATCCACAGCACCTACACCGACAACCTGATCATGCTGACGCTCTCGCGTGGCGGCCCGATCGTGTGGATTTCGGAGGCGGACGCGGCGCAGGCCGGGATCGAGGACAACGACTGGATCGAGTGCTTCAACGCCAATGGCGCGCTCACCGCGCGCGCGGTGGTCAGCCAGCGCATCAACGACGGCATGTGTCTCATGTACCACGCGCAGGAGAAGATCGTGAATGTTCCGGGCTCGGAGATCACCGGCATGCGCGGCGGCATCCACAACTCGGT
>JADLEZ010000296.1 GCA_020845855.1 Burkholderiales bacterium | reverse complement strand
TCGATCCCGGGGAAGCGGGTTACGCAAACGACGCGGGCGGTGCCCCGACCCGCCTGCGCGAGATCCCGCGCTTCATCGACGCCGATCGCTATCTCGCCATCGCGTTCGATCCGTCCTCGTTGATGTGCGGGCCGGCGACGCCCGGCATGCCTGGCGTGCGGACGAGCGCCGTACGCGGTGCCGCGAGGAGCGCCGCGGTTGCCGCCGCGGCAGGACTGCCGGGCGCGGGAAGCTGGGGACTGCCGGGCTCGCAAGCAGCGCCGACGGACCGCGCAGGCTATCGCGATGCCGTCGGTGCAGCGCATTTCGCGGCCACGAGCGGCATGAGCGCGACAATGCGTGCGGCATACTGGGGCGCGTTCGATGCCGCCGATCTCGCTTCGCGCGCCGATGTGAGCGGGAGAAGCGGCGGCGCGGGCATGACGGCCGACGGCGTCGGCGTGCGCGGTGCCGGCCCGACCGGCGGTTCGTTCGGCGAGCCGGCGAGCGGTTTCGCCGGCGGCAACAGCCCGGGGCGCGGCGCTGCTGCAAGTTTCCGCGAGGGCGGCAAGTGGATCGGCGGCCAGCGCTATGGCGGCACCTTCGCCGCGGGTCGGCGCGGGCTGACGCGCAGCGGCGACATTTCGATCGGCGCAGGCGACGGCAGCGGCAACTATCGCGGGAGTGGCGGAGGAAATGCAGCTTCCGGCTTCGGGAATCCCAACGTCAGGCATTACATCGATGTCGCCAAGACGCCAACCGCTGACGGCTCGCCGACCGCGATCCCCTTTCCCACGTGGGGAGGTGAAGCACCGGCGAAAGCCGGACCGAGCCTTGGCATCAAGAAGGGGACGGATCCTTCACGAGGGAACGAAGCGGGGGTTCTCACGGGCGTGGCGTCCACCGGTACCGGCGACAAGCCCCCGGGCCAGCCCACAGGCACGTCTCCTGTCCTCGTCGACGGAACGGCCCCAGGCCCTGGAAAGAACGCACCGACCACGCGCGAGCGCGACGACGTGCTCGGCGGCGGCGACGTGATCGTCGTGCTCAATCGAGGCGATGCGGGCCAACTCGCGAGCGCGATCCGCCGCCAGATCGGCGCGATCACCGGTGCGGCCGGCGGCGCGGGCGACGGACGCACCGATCAGCAGACGACGACCGGCGGCGGCCCGATGATCGTCGATCGCGGCGCGCAGGCCGATGCCAAGCGCGGCAGCACCTCGGGCGGCGCGGTGAGCTTCGAGACGATGTTCCGCATCAACCAATACGTGAATCCGGGTGCGCAGTGAGGAGCCTGGTCGAAATCGCGCGCGTCGGGCTCGGCATCCTCGCATCGATCACGGCAGCTCTTGCCCTCGCGCAGTCGGTGCGAGCGCCGGCGGCGATCGAGGGCCCTCGCTTCGCGATCGAGCGCTACGAGGTGAGCGGCAATACGCTGCTGCCGCGGGCGGCCATCGATGCCGCGCTGGCGCCGCACACCGGTGCCGGCAAGAGCTTCCCGGATATTCAACTCGCCGTGGCGGCGATCGAGGCGGCGTATCGCAGCGCCGGCTATGGCCTGGTGCAAGTGCGCGTGCCGGAGCAGGAGATCGCCGGGGGCGTGGTGCGGCTGCGCGTGGTCGAAGCGAAGCTCGGCAAGGTCGCGGTCGAGGGCAACCGCTTCTTCGGCGCGGACAACATCCGCCGCAGCCTGCCCGCGCTCGTCGAGGGCCGCACGCCCGATTCCGCCGCGCTCGACGTGCAACTGCAGATGGCGACCGAGAATCCGGCCAAGCAGACGCGCTTATTCCTGCGCGCGGGCGACGCGGAAGACGAAGTGCTCGGGACCGTGCGCGTCGCGGACGAGAAGCCCTGGCGGATCATCGGCTCGCTCGACAACAGCGGCTCGGATTCGACCGGCCGCTATCGGGTCGGCTTGGGCTTGCAGCACGCGAACCTCACCGACCGCGACGACGTGCTCAACGTGCAGGCGCTCACGTCGCCCGGGCGGATCGACGACGTCAAAATCTTCGGCGCGGGTTATCGCCTGCCGCTGTATGCGCTGCGCAGCACGCTCGACCTCGTCGCCGGCTACTCCAGCGTCGATTCGGGCACGGTGCAAGGGATCTTCACCGTCGCCGGCAAGGGGACGACGCTCGGCGCGCGCTGGTCCTACTACTTGCCGAAGTTGGGCGGCTACGAGCACAAGGCCGCGCTCGGTTACGACTGGCGCGACTACCAGAACACGTTTCAGGCCGCGGGTGTCAACCTGCTGCCGGATTACCGCCTGCATCCGCTGAGCCTGACGTACTCGGGCCTGTGGCGCACGGCAAGCGCGGAGCTCGGGTTCCATGCGAGCGGCGTGCGCAATCTCGCGGGCGGCAGCGGCGGCGGCCAGGCGACGTTCGACGCGATTCGTCCGGGGGCGCCGGCGGACTATGTGCTCGGTCGCGGCGGGTTCACGTACATGCAGTTGCTGGCGCTCGAAGCGCAGTTGCGCGTGACGATAAGCGGCCAGTACACCGACGATCCGCTCCTCTCGGGAGAGCAGTTCGGCATCGGCGGGCCCGACAGCTTGCGCGGCTATCAGTCGCGCGCGATCGCCGGCGATCGCGGTTACAGCGGCCAGCTGGAACTGTACAGTCCGAACTTCGGCCCGGCGTTGGGAGTTCAGAACATCGGCATGCGCGCGCTCGCGTTCTACGATTGGGGACGAGTGTCGCGCCTGCAACCGCAGCCCGGGGTGATTGCCGTCGAACGCGTATCGAGCGTAGGCGTCGGCCTGCGGATGGGCGCGGCGCGGGGCTGGAATCTACGCGCCGACTATGCGCATATCCGCAACGCCGCCGACGCGAGCGGAAGCGATCTGCGGCGGCGGTTCGATGTCAGCGTGGTGGTGCTGTTCTGACGCTCTCGTCGCACCCGTCAGCGCGAAGATACTTGTCGCGCAGGCTGATCAGCGCAAAGCGCCCGACCGGCCCTGGTCCGAGGGCGGACCGCGAGGCGAGCGGAAACGTCGCGCAGCGTGGCAGAACGGCATCGCGGTCGGATCTTCCGTTAGACTCGCACCAGCCGATCGGCAGACGGAACCACACATGCGCCGAATCACCACCTATGCATTTGCGGCGGTTTGCAGTGTCGCCGGCACCGGCGCGTTCGGTGCACAGCCTGCCGATCCGGCGGCGGCGTTTCCCTCGCGGCCGATACGCTTCGTCAGCGGTTTTACTTCCGGCGGACCGCCCGACGCCATCGGCCGCATCGTTGCGGCGAAATTGACCGAGATGCTCGGACAACAGGGTGTGGTCGACAATCGACCGGGCGCGGGCGGCACGACGGGCTCGAAGATCGTTGCGGAAGCGACCCCCGACGGACACACGCTGCTGGTGGTGTCCGCGTCGTATGCCGTCGTCCCGGCGCTGTACGCAAAGCTGCCGTTCGATCCGCGCAAGGACTTCGCCGGCATCACCGCGATCTACACCGCGTCCTACGTGGTGGTGGTGCCGAGCTCGCTCAGCGTGAGGAGCCTTCCGGAGCTCATCGCCCTCGCGAAGTCGAAACCGGGCCAGCTCAACTTCGGCTCGGCTGGCGTGGGCAGCGCCACCCATTTCGCGGCGGAGCTCTTCAAGGCGACCGCACAGGTCGACATGGTGCACGTCCCTTACAAGGGCATCGCCGAAGCGGTGACCGACACGATGACCGGTCGCGTGCAGTTCCTCATGTCGGCGCCGTCGACTTCGGTCGCGGCGGTGAAGGAAGGCAAGCTCCGCGCGCTGGCCACCTCGGGCAGGCAACGCATCTCGGCGTATCCGAACACGCCCACGGTCGGCGAGGCGGGATTGCCAGGCTATTACTGGGAAACCTGGGGCGGCATGTTCGCGCCCGCCAGAACGCCGCGCGCAATCGTCGACAAGTTGAACCGTGTCATCCTGTCGATGTTCCAGATGCCCGACGTTCAGAGCCGCTACGCCGCGCTGGGCGTGGAAGTGTCGCCGATGACGCCGGCCGAGTTCGACAAGTTCGCGGATGCGGAGATCACGCGAGTCGCCGCGCTCGCGCGCAACGCGGGGATCAAGCCGAATTAGCTTGCGACCGCAGCGGCGGGATCGAATCGTTCTGATCCGAACTTCGCAGCCCGGATAAAGCGCGCAGCGCGTAATCCGGGAACAAGGTATCGATATGAGCTTACCCGGAATACGCTCACGCTCATTCCGGGCTACAGGTTGCGACTAGTGCGGCGCCCGCGTCGGCGCTCGCATCCTCAATCCACCGCCCGCAGCGTCACCCGCACCCCCTGCTCCACCAGCTCGAACCCCGCAACGCGATAGTTGCGTCCGTACGCGGTGAGATCCTTGTCGCGCAGACTCACCAGCGGAAAGCTTCCGACCAGCTCCCGGCCGAGCGCGGATGCGAGGCGGGAGGAGACATCGCGCAGCGCGGGCGGCACGGCATCGATATCGAGGCGGTCGAGGCGCGGCTCGACCAAGGTCACGTTGCGCGCTTCGGCGTCGTAGCCCAATGCGCCGGAAAGCGCTGCGCGGCCGGTGAGCGGGCGACTCGAGAAGGGATGGGTCAGCGTGATCGCGAAGTCGGCGCGCAAGCGCTGCGCGACGGGGTCGGTCGCAAGCTGCGGGTCGCCGATGCGGAGGGTGAATACATCCAGGAACTTCCGATCCTCGCCGAGCCGGCGCGCGAGAGCTTCGGTCAGACGAGAGAGCGGCACCACCACTTCGCGCTGCTGGAGCGGCAGTTGGGCGCAGGCGGCCAGCAGTGCGACGGCGAGCACCAACAGCAAACCGTTCCAAAGCCTCTTCATCGTTGCGTTCCGTGGGTGTCGTCAGGGAGACGACGATTGTAGCCCAGCGCAGCGGCCCGCCTTCCCGGCGTGACGCGAGACCACTCGAGGCGATAAGATGCGAGATCGCGCCGCATCACGCTTGCGGCACCATCCCGCGCACATGACCGACGGTCGCGCGCCCCAGCATCCGGCACACCATGGACGGCAGTCGAACCATACTCTCGCGCCAACAGGCGTTCAATCACTCGCCTCTCGCCAAGCGGCTCACGCGCCTGACGACGAAAGCCTCGTCGGACTACGGCATGATCGGCGCGGGCGACAAGGTGATGGTGTGTCTGTCCGGCGGCAAGGACAGCTATACCCTGCTCGACGTGCTGCTGACGCTGCAGGAGCATGCGCCCTTCCGCTTCGAGATCGTCGCCGTCAATCTCGATCAGAAGCAGCCGGGCTTCCCCGAGGACGTGCTGCCCGGTTATCTCGATGCGATGAACGTGGACTACCGTATCGAGGAGCAGGATACCTACAGCATCGTGAAGCGCCTGGTGCCCGAGGGCAAGACGATGTGCTCGCTGTGCTCGCGCCTGCGGCGGGGCATCCTCTATCGGGTGGCGCGCGAGCTCGGTGCCACCCGCATTGCGCTCGGCCATCATCGCGACGACGTACTCACCACGCTCTTCCTCAACATGTTCTTCGGTTCCAAGCTGAAGACGATGCCGCCCAAGCTGGTGAGCGACGACGGTTCGAACGTCGTCATCCGGCCGCTCT
>JADLEZ010000295.1 GCA_020845855.1 Burkholderiales bacterium | reverse complement strand
TGGCTCCCCGACCTGGGCTCGAACCAGGGACCTGCGGATTAACAGTCCGTCGCTCTACCGACTGAGCTATCGGGGAAATGTGGCAGACACGTGCAAATTCAGCCGAATATTATAACTTTGTCCACGAACATCGGTCAATTTTCGCCTTAACCGAAACGCCGCGATTGCGGCTTTCGCCTAGCGCGGGTACTTTTGCCTTCTCGCCTTCAAGCGCAGGGAGACAACGCCATGGCCGCTGCCGCCGCGAAGACCGTCGCCGAGTTGGTCGTCGATTTCCTGGCCGCGCGCGGAGTCGACCGCGTCTTCGGTCTGCAGGGCGGGCACATCCAGCCGATCTGGGACCAGCTCGGCATCCGCGGTGTGCGCATCGTCGACGTGCGCGACGAAGGCGCCGCGGTCCACATGGCGCACGCGCACGCCGTGCTCTCCGGGCAGCCCGGCATCGCAATGGTCACGGCTGGGCCGGGAGTCACCAATTGCGTCACCGCGATGGCCAACGCGCAGCTCGAGCGCGTGCCGGTGCTGTTGATCGGCGGATGCGCGCCGGTCGCGCAGGATGACCTGGGCCCGCTGCAGGGGATCGCCCACGTCGACATCATGCGGCCGGTCACGCGGCAGTCGCGCACGCTGCGCTTCGCCGACAACGTGCTGCGCGATCTCGACAAGGCGTACGCGACCGCCGCCGGCGACGGCAACCCGCCCGGCGCGGTGTATGTCGAGATTCCCACCGATGTCCTGCGCCGGAAGGTCGCGCCGAAGGTCGCGCTGCGCGAATACCTCGATCCGAAGCCGCCGCGGCGGTTCGCACCCGATCCGGAAGACGTGCAGCGCGCCGCGCGCCTCATCGGCGAAGCGAAACGCCCGCTCGTCCTCACCGGTCGCGGCGCGCTCGGGGCCGCCGGCCCGCTCGTGCGCTTCCTCGACCGCACGGGTGCGGTCTACCTCGACACGCAGGAGAGCCGCAACCTCGTGCAGGGGGAGCACGCATCGGTCGTGGGTGCGATGCGCGGTCGTGCCATGCAGGAAGCGGATCTCTTGATCGTGATCGGGCGCAAGCTCGACTACCAGACGGGCTACGGCTCGCCGGCGGTCGTTCCCAACGCGCGCATCCTGCGCATCGGCGACAATTGGGAGGAGCTGCGCGAGAACCGCCGCGGCGAGGTGGAGCTCTTCGCCACTGCGGCACTCGCACTCGAAGCGATGACGAAAGCGATCGAGGGTCCGGCGGGCGGCCTCGACCAGGCATGGACGAAATCGCTGCGCGACGAGCACGTGCGCCGCTCCGCGAAGTACGCCGCGGCGCTCGCCGAGGCGCCCGCCGGCAAGGATGGTCACATGCATCCCAACCGCATCTTCGCCGCCTTGCACGCGGCGTTGCGGCCCGATGCAATCACCATCGCCGACGGCGGCGACATCCTGAGCTTCGCCCGCATGGGCCTGCCGCCGCGCACCTACCTCGACTCCGGCGCATTCGGCTGCCTCGGTGTCGGGATCCCATACGGGGTGGCGGCTGCGCTGTTCCATCCCGATCGCCAGGTGGTAGTGATCACGGGCGACGGCGCGTTCGGGATCAACGCGATGGAAGTCGACTCGGCCAAGCGTCATGGCGCGAAGGCCGTGTTCATCGTCGCCAACAACGCGGCTTGGAACATCGAGCGCCTCGACCAGGAGATGAACTACGGCGGACGAGTGGTGGGCACCACGCTCGCCTGGTCCGACTACGCGGCGATGGCGCGCGCCTTCGGGCTGCACGGCGAGCGCGTGACCGACCCCGGGCGCCTCCCGGGCGCCATCGAGGAGGCGTTCGCGAAGGCGCCCGCGCTGCTCGACGTCGTGGTCACCAGGCACGCACTGTCGTCGGACGCGGGCAAGGGGCTGGGCTTCGTGCCGGAGTACCAGGCACTGACCGCGTGGGACGAGGCGGAGCAGGCGCGCCGCAAGGGGTAAGGCGCATGCTGCTGAACCTGTCGCAGGTCGTCGCGGCGCAAGCGCGCCTGCAGCCTTCGAAGACCGGCGCGTGCGACTCGCGCCGCGCGATCACGTTCGCGCAATGGGACGAGCGCGCGAGCCGGCTTGCCAACGCGTTGCGGAATATGGGTCTCGCCAAGGGAGATCGCGTCGCGCTCCTCGCCTACAACTGCCTCGAATGGATGGAGTTGTACGTCGGGCTCGCGCGTGCCGGGTTCGTCGCCGTGCCGATCAACTTCCGTCTCGTCGCAAAGGAAATCGAGTACATCGCCATCCACTGCGAGGCGCGCGCGTTCATCGTGCAGAACGATCTCATCGATCGAGTGGAGCCGATCCGCGACAGCCTGGGCATGGTGGCGGGCGGCTTCATCCAGTTCGGCGCGCAACGGGCGCCGGCGGGCTGGCAGTCCTACGAATCGTTGCTCGCGAACGCCTCCGCGAGCGCCCCCGACGTCGCGGTCGCGCCCACCGACACCTGGGCGCTCATGTACACCTCCGGCACGACCGGACGCCCCAAGGGCGCGATCCGCAACCACGCCGGCAGCGCGCTCATCTCGCTCGTGAGCGCGCTCGACATGGGCCTCGCCCGCGACAGCACCGGTCTTTTCGTGATGCCGATGTGTCACGCGAACTCGCTCTATTTTTCGTTCACGTTCACCTACCTGGGCGCGCAGTGCGTGATCGACGACCGTAAGTCGTTCGATCCCGAAGCGCTCTTGCGCACCCTGTCCGAGCGCCACGCGACGTTCACGTCGCTGGTGCCCACTCATTACACCATGATGCTGGCGCTGTCCGACGCGATCAAGCGCAAGTACGACGTCGGCAGCGTGAGCAAGCTCATGATCTCGTCGGCGCCTGCGCGGCGCGAGACCAAGCTCGCGATCATGGAGCACTTCCGCAACTCGCAGCTCTTCGAGCTGTACGGCTCGACCGAGGCCGGCTGGGTCACGCTCTTGCGCCCGGAGGAGCAGTTCGCCAAGCTCGGCTCGGTCGGGCGCGAGTGGACCGGCTCGGGCCCGATCAAGCTCCTCGGCGCCGACGACCGGGAAGTCGCCGACGGCGAGGTCGGCGAGCTCTATAGCTGCACGCCGTACGCATTCGACGGCTACTGGAAAGATCCCGCCAAGACGGCCGAAGCGTTCCGCGGTGCGTGGTGCTCGGTCGGCGATCTCGCGCGCCGCGACGCGGACGGCTTCTATCACCTCGTCGACCGCAAGAGCAACATGATCATCAGCGGCGGGGAGAATGTCTATCCGTCGGAGGTCGAAAGCATGCTCGCCGGCCATCCCGCGGTGCAGGACGTTGCGGTAATCGGCGCGCCCGACGCGAAATGGGGCGAGACGGTGCACGCGGTCGTCGTGCGCCGCAATGGCGAATCGGCCACGGAAGGCGAGCTTCTCGCTTGGTGCCGCGACCGCATCGCGGGCTTCAAGCGGCCGCGCGCCGTGCGCTTCATCGAGGAAGCGCAGATGCCGCGCACCGCCACCGGCAAGATCCAGCACCGCCTACTGCGCGCGCGCCTGTTCCCGGACGCCTGACGCAGCGTCACCGCGCTTGCGCGCCGTGGATCGCTCGCCCATGAGCGCGAGGCGTTTGCGTGCCGATCGAGACTACCGTCCGACCCCGGCAAGGACGTCGGCCTTCAGGAACCGCTCGACCACCAGCATGAACGCGATCGAGGGGACGAGCAGGAGCAGTGCCGTGATCGACGCGATCTGGTAGTTGCCGCCCATGCTGGCGTTGAACATCAGGAGCGGAAGCGTGGTCACGTCCGGCACGCCGACGAAGTAGGTGCCGGTGAACTCGTCGAGCGACTCGAGGAACACGAAGATCGCGCTGGCGATGAGGCCGGGGGCGGCGAGCGGCAGCGTCACCGTGCGAAAGCACGTCCAGGGCGAGGCGCCCATGTTGCGCGCGGCCTCTTCGAGTGAAGCGTCCACCGACGCGAAGGCGGCCGACGCGATCCACACCGCGAGCACGAGGCCGTGCGACGCGTGCACCAGCACCACGCCGAGAATCGTGCCGTTGAGGCCGATCTCGTAGAACACGCGGGCAATGTTGATGTACACGGGCAGGTTCGGCACCGCCTGCGGGAGCAGGAACGCGAGCAGGATGAGCCCGCGCCAGCGCAACTCGAGCCGTGCGAGGGCGTAACCCGCGGGAATGGCGACCGCTAGGCTCACGATGACGGTGAGGATCGCGATCCAGATGCTGGTGCCGAGCGAGGCGAGCGCGCCGCCGCGCGGGCTGAACACGCGGCCCCAGAAAGAGAGGCCGAACTCCTGCGGGATCTTATGCGGGAAGTACCACTTCTCGGCGAACGCCCACAGGAACAGGTTGGCGAGCGGCCCGAAGATCACGAACGCGACGAGCCCCAGC
>JADLEZ010000294.1 GCA_020845855.1 Burkholderiales bacterium | reverse complement strand
GTTCCGGGTATACAGCCGCGGAGGACTCGTTTGGCGCGAAGAGCAGGCCGCGATATCTCATGCGTCCAGCGCCCAGTACCCGGACTTCAATCCACTCGGCTGCCAGAAGGGGTGCGGAGTCCACAGCGAATCCCACGACACGATGCTGATCGGCACGCCAAGGGCATACACCTGGCCATGGACTACAGGCAACTCGGTTACCAGTTTTTCATGGGCTCGCCGAATCCGACCGGTGAGCGGAACCTGCGAGTCGATTTCGAGAAGGCATGACCCCGAGCGGAGGGTGGGCGCACATGAACACTGAGCTGCCGGGTGACGAGGGCAGTCTTGTGTACAAGCTGGTGAAGAAATGGCAGGTGGCGATTCCGTTGCATCCTGAATATGGAACGCAACCCAACGTCTACTATGTACCGCCGATGTCCGCACTCGCTTTCGACGACGAAAGCGGACTGACGGATTACCTCACGTACTTGTAGGCGATTTCTCCCGACAGCAGAGGCGGTTTGCTGCGCGCCCAACGGGATTTTCTTCTCCGGCAGCTCCAACCGTTCTGTGACGGCGTCTCGACGTCGTTGCGATGTCGCCCGGCGTCCATGTACACGGAACTGTTCACACTCGTCGGCCATGTCATAAACGCCGACGCCGACTATTTGGCCAGGTCGCTGGAAGCCTATTGAGCGCGTTCGTGCAATGCCTTGCGAGACTGCGCCACGGCAGCTTCCGCTTCGCGCTCGATGCGATACTGCGCCGGCGCGCGGCCGCTCCATTTCCGGAATGCGTGCGTAAAATTGCTCGGTTCGCTGTAACCAAGCAAGTCCGCGATTTCGTGAATGGACAGGTTGATCAGCTCGAGATATTCGCGCGCCAACTGATAGCGCAATTCGCTGACGAGCAAACTGTACGAGCATCCCTCGACCTGTAGCTGACGACGCAGGCGGCGCGCCGATCGCCCGAGTTCGATTGCGATCTCCTCGAGGCCCGGAAAATGCCCAGGACGCGCCAGCAGGTGCCTCCGGATCTCCTCCGTCGAGCCGCTGTACCGATCGAGCTGCGCAACCAGGAATTCGCACTGGCGCTCAGTCAAGTGGGCGGTTTGGGGGTCACTGTGCGGCAAGGGTGTCGAGAGCACGGCGTCCGGAATATGGAGTTCGGTGCAGTGGTGCCTGAAACTCACCGGGCACTGAAAGTACGCTTCATATCGAGCCCGGGTGACGCTCGCGTCCCGGGTTCGACTACAACCGAACAGCGGATCCCGATCGCGATGTTCGCGCGGGTACGCGCCTGACCGACGACGGCATCATCGGGTTCGTGCCGATCGACTATCGTCGACAGCACGCCGAGTACGGTATCGCTCGGGAACCAACCGGAGGAGACTCGTGAGATGGCTGAGAAGCTCGGGCTGAAGGAAGCGCGGATCATCGTCGACACCCTGCTCGAAGAGGCGGCGAAGCGCGGCATCAAGTTTGCTGGGGCCGTGGTCGACGCCGGAGGCGATCTGATTCACCTTGCGCGCATGGATGGCGCCACCGCCCTCAATGCGCGGATGAGCTACAACAAGGCCTATACGGCGACGAAGTGGCAGATGGACACGCGGGTCCTGAAGACGCGCCTGTTCGACATGTCGCTCGGCGACGAGCGACGCGAGATCACGTGGTTTTGCGACCCGCTGTACACCCCGGTCTGGGGTGGCATCGTGCTCCGCGCCGCCGACGGCACCATGCTGGGTGCGCTCGGCGAAAGCGGCGGCACTTACCAGCAGGACGAGGAAATCGGCCAGATCGCGGCGGCACGCTTCCGCGAGCTTTGAGCGCGGCGGCCGTCGCTCGAAGCGCTGCGCACGAATTCGCTCGTAACCGCGGTGCGCAGAGAACGCGCTCAGCCCGGCGTTACAGCCGGGCGCAGGGCGCTGCTGCCGCTTATCAGACGTCGTGCGAACTTCGATCCCACGTGCTCCGCCCAGCCTGCGATCGCGAGAGTCGGCGGCCCCCCCGGCGTGCGCGGGAAGACCGCACCGTCCGCGATGAAGAGCCCCGGATGCCCGAAGATTTCACCCTCCGGACCCACTACACCGTGCGCGCTGTCCGCCCCGAGACAGGCACCACCCAGCGCGTGCACGGTGATCGGGTTCCGCGGCGCGAGGATGGGCGTGCCCGTGACCTCGCTCATGCGGCGGAACGTCGCTCTGATCTCCGCGTAAATCGGACTGTTGTCGGGATTGAAGTCGATGCACAGCCGGCCGTCGCGGATGCTGACCGTCCCGTCCATCGCGTCGACGCCTATGCTGCTCGTGAACGCGCCGCGCGTGATCCGCTCCCGGATGAAGCCGGGTAGCGGATACCGATGGGCCGCGGGCCAGCCACCGCCCGTCAGTATTTGCGGGTAACGCTCGTCCTTGAGTTGAAAGCCGCCGTGGAACGGCAGCCCCACCGACAGATCGCGGCCCGGCTCGTTGTAATCCCAGTACGCAAAGTAATCGCCGTTGCCGCCGAGCCGCTTGCCGAGCTGTGGCATGCCGTCGAGCGTGTGATCGACGTCGCGGCTGACGAGCAGCAGCCGCAGCGTGTTCATCGCACCGGCCGCGAGGATCACCTCGTCGGCCTGCAACGCGTGGCGCTCACCCGTGCGGTGATCCCGATAATCGATCCGGTAGCGCGCCGGACTGCCGGGCGCATTCGCGACGAGGCGCGTCGCTTCGCAGAGATCGCGCACGTCGAGACCCTTGCCGAGCAAGGGGGCGAGGTACAAGAAGTCGACGGTGGTCTTGGCGCCGCTCGGCGCGCCGAGGAAGCCGTGGCTGTCGGGATCGTGGTAGTCCATTTCCCAGCGCTCGATGCCGTCGGCCGTCACGCGCTTGTGCGGACGACCGACCTGCTCCGGGAACAGGAAACCGAGCCAGGTCGGCGGGCTCGTGGTCGGACCCTGTACGGGGCCCGCAGGGCCGAAGCGCTCCGCGGCCGTGTTCGGGATCCCGAGATCGGCGGCAGGCGGCACGGCCTCGAAGCGACGCAGGACGTTTTCGTAGTGGAGGCTCATCGACGCGTCCGTCACGCCGTCGCAGACGCCGTCCCAGAAGCGCTCCACTTGGGGATAGCGGAATACCGCCGAATAGATGTGGCTGCCACCACCGACGCTCGCCGAACACACCGTGCTCAGCCGCCGATCGACGAACATCTCCAGCAGCCCGCGTGGGTTCAGCAGCAGGCCGTTGCGGCCTAGCCAGCGGTGGTGAAGCGAGCGCAACGTGCCGCGCCACATCGCGCGCCCGCGCGGGAACGGCGTGCGCTCGACGATGCCCATCGAGCGCACCGGTACCGTGTCCCGCCACGGCCCGCGCTCGAGCATGACGACCGGAATTCCTGCCCGCACCAACTGGTCCGCCGCCACCGCGCCGGCGAAACCGCTGCCGATGACGACGACCGCAGAGGCACCGGTGGCGCTGTGCTCCGCCTCTTCCCCGCATGTGTGGCTCGTATTCATCATGCCATCTCCTTCACGCCGCTAGAGATTCGCCTTGTGCCGGACATTCACGCTCGGCGCTTCAGTGTAGTGCTTCCTGCTGTTTAGAACTCGACCGGCGCGTGGCGCGGACCACTTTCCGTGGGCTGTCGGCGTGCGCGTGCGGTCCGGATGCATGGTTCGCGGCGGGCCTCGTGATGAACGAGGCAGTCATCGATGGCAGTCACCAGTCACGAATGAAGTCGCCAACGGCATGGCAAAGAACAGGATCGCATGAGGACGATGACCGTTCCCTTGCGAACCTCTACTCGCTGATCGAGGCGGCGAAGGCGAACGGGCTCGAGCCTTATGCGTACCTGCGCCGCGTGTTCACCGAGTTGCCGGCGGCAACGACGGTGGCGGATATCGAGGCGCTACTGCCCTGGGCTTAGCCCACCCGCCGCTCTGTTGGCAATGACGGGATTGGTGGAGCGCATACAAACTGGAAGCTGCATGCGTCCATCTTCGTGCGCAACAGCAAAGCTCTGCTGAACGAACTGCAGCCGAAACTGATGGCGCCCCATCACGACTGGCAGGAAATTCGGGAATTCTTCTGCCCGGCCTGCGGCATTCTGCACGACGTCGAAGCACCGGTGCCCTGGTATCCGATCC
>JADLEZ010000293.1 GCA_020845855.1 Burkholderiales bacterium | reverse complement strand
GCGAATAGGCTGAATGCCGCCAGCGCGAGGATGAACATGGCAATCGGGCGCTCAAGAATGATCGCCGGGCTTCCGAGGCCCATCACCAGCGTCCGGCGCAGATTGGACTCCATCATTCCACCAAGGATCACGGCCAGTACGATCGGCGAGACCGGAAAGCCATTGCGCTGCATGAGCCAGCCGATGACCCCGAACACCAGCGTCACCCAGACGTCGAAAGGATTGTTGTCGATCGCATAGGCACCGATCAGGCTAAGCAGACAGACCAGCGGCACCAGCACGCGGCGATCGAGCTGGACGATCTTTGCGAATAGGCGGGCACCCACTAGGCCGAGAATCACGAAAGTGATGTTGGCCGAGATCATGCCGGCAAAGATTTGGTGCACAAGGTCGGGCCGTTCCTGGAACAGCATCGGGCCCGGTTGCAGATTATGAATCGTCAACGCGCCCATGAGCACCGCGGTTGCCGCGTCGCCCGGCACGCCGAGCGTGAGCATCGGCAGGAGATCGCCGCCGGTGCTTCCGTTCTCCGCCGCCTGGGCGGCGGCTACGCCTTCCGGCGCGCCCTTGCCGAAGCGGGACGGGTCCTTCGAGGCCCGCTTGGTTTCGGCATACGACAGAAAGCTCGACGTCTCGGCCCCGACGCCGGGCGTGATGCCGACGATCAGGCCGTAGATGCAGGAACGCAGGTACACCTTCCACATGCCTGCGACCTCCATGAATCGCGGCAGCACGTTGCGGACGGCAGGCGGCACCGGCGGGAGCGTCGCAATCTGCTCCATCTGGCGGAAGGCTTCCGCGAGCGAGAAGAGCCCGATCATGACGGCGACGAAGTTGAAGCCGCCGCTCAGTTCGGAGTAGCCGAAATTCAACCGCTGGAAGCCGCCGATCGGGTCGATCCCGATCAGGCCGACCGCAAGACCGATCAGCACCGAGACGAAGCCGCGCGACAGTGAATTCCCGGACAGGCTCATCGTGACGACCAACCCGAAAAGCGCGAGACTGAAGTACTCGGGAGCGGAAAAGCGGAGCGCGACGGTCGCGAGGAGTGGAGCGAATAGCGTGAGCGCGCAAGCCGAGAACAGGCCGCCGATGCCCGACGATAGGGTGGCGATGCCGATGGCACGGCCGGCTTCTCCTTTTTGCGCCATCGGATAGCCGTCGAGCAGCGTCGCTGCGGCGGCGGGCGTCCCGGGCGTGCGAATGAGGATCGAGGCGATGCCTCCCGCGTAGATGCCGGACGCGTAGATGGCGAGCAGCATCACGATCCCCGAGATCGGCTGCATCGCGAAAGTGAACGGAATCAACAGTGCGATCGCCATCGTTGCCGTGAGGCCGGGAATGGCGCCGACGACGATCCCCATCATCGATCCCGCGATCAGGAACGGGAACACTTGCGGACTAGCGATAGTGGCGAAGCCCGCGAGGAACAGGTGGACGTCGAACATGTCGAGGGGCGGCCTCGTCCCGATCTCAGGAAAACAGCCGGAGCCAGACCTCGCCGCGCGGCAACGGAACGCTCAGCGCGGTGACAAAGACGAGCCAGATCAGTATCGGCGTTCCGACCGCGAAGGACAGCGCGCTTCGCCAGGGAGCCCCGGCAATGCGCTGCGCGACGATCAGGAAGGCGATCCCCGCAGGCACGAGACCAAAAGGCTCGAGCGACACGGCAAGCAATACCGTCGCGCCAACGGTGGCCAGCGTCAACACCGGACTGCGCGCACCCATTCCTGCCGCGTCTTCTTCGGGAGCCGGGCGTCGGAAGACGAAGAGGACGAGTCCGCACCCGAACATGATCGCGGCGAGAGCGCGGGGAAATACCGTGGGGTTGCCCGCTACGTCCCCGGCGATCGGCCACGTCGTCGACTGTTGGACGATAATTGCAGCCATCGCCCAGAGGACCGTTCCGGCGACGATGTCGCCGGAACGCCTTTGCGGCTGCCTCATGGTGCTGCTCAGACCCTCTTCAGCAGACCGACCTCCGCCAGAGCAGGCTCGAGCGCCTTCTCGATGCCTTCGAGGAACCCGCTGAACTTCTCGCGTTCCGCATTGGCACGCGGTAGGGCCATTTCGTCCATGAGGCGCTTATACTCCGGATCGTCGGCCATCTTCCTGAAACCGACGGTCAATACATCCAGGATCGCAGGCGGCGTTCCCTTTGGGGCGGCGAGTCCGCGCCAGTCAAGCAGCAATGTGTTGAGCGGAAAGCCGGCTTCGGCGATCGTCGGTACGTCGGGAAACGACGAGTGCCGTTCGTCGGAGTTGAGCGCAAGGAATCGGAGCTGCTTGGACTTGTAAAACTGTAGCGCCTCCTCGGAGTTCACGGCCAGCATGGTGACGTGCCCACCCAGCACCGCCGTGCGTGCCGGTGCACCGCCGTCGAAAGGGACGAAGGTGAGCTTGATCCCCAATTGCTTCGCCAGGAGTGCCGCAGACAGATGCGGCACCGCCCCCGCGCCGGAGGTCGCTACCGTCACGACGCCCGGATTAGCCTTTGCGTAGTCGACCAGATCCTTCATCGACTTGTAGGGCGAGTCGGCCTTCACGAGGAAACCCGTCGGTGACCGGTTCAGCAGCATGATCGGCTCAAAGTCCCGAAACGACAGCTGGCTCAGCCCCGTCAGCCGATAGCTGGAAAGGTGGAAGGTCACCAAGCCGATCGTGTATCCGTCCGGCTTTGCCGTGGCGACGGACTGCATGCCGGCGACACCCGTGCCGCCCGGGCGGTTCACGACCGCCACGTTGACTCCTATGTACTGCTTCGCGTTCTTCGTCAGCGTTCGCCCGAGTGCATCTGTGCCGCCGCCGGCGGCCCAGGGCACGACGAGTGTGATGTCCCGTTCAGGGAAACCAGCCGCACGGACCGGTGATGCGCCGACGGCGAACAGCGACGCCGACGCTACAGTGGAACACACAAAACGACGCCTGGAAAAGCTCATGGATCATCCCTCCCTTGTTCAGCTTGCCGATCGTTCCGAAAACGCACCGGATTCACGGACCATCATCCAGGAATGAGGAATGGTAGCCCGAAATCCGGGGTCGACCCAATACCAGCACAAGCAACATCGTCGCGCTTCAACAGACCTGCGTATCCAACGTGCGTCCTGCGCCGTGGACGCTCGTCTCGCGAAAGCCATGCGGCCGCCTTCGCACCGGGTTTCGTGGCCGACGACTGCCACGCCCGACAACTCCAGCCGTCGAGGTTGTCTGCTGCTCGTGGCGCAGGCGCTCCGGCCGCCTAAATTTAGAGCACCAGCAGCGGGGCGAGGTGCTTATCGATCTCGGCCTTCTGCTGATTCGTAACCTGCTCCATGGGAGGGCGCGGATGAAACATTGCCAAACCCTGACGCGACTGGATGTACTTCACGCAGGCCGGAAGATTGTCGTGGCGCAGCGTGTTCCAGAGCGCGTTGAGCTTGAAGTGAATGTCTCTGCCCAATGCGTGGTCGCCTCGCGCAACCGCGTTGAAGAGCTTGACACTTACACCCGGCAGCGCCGACGTCAGCGCGCTGATGGCGCCGTGGCAGCCCAAGGCGAATGCTGGATACAACAGAGCGTCGATGCCGGTCAGAGTCACGCTCTCCGGCTTCGCGTCGAGCAGTAGGTCGGACAGCGTCTTGAGGTCGCCGGAGCTCTGCTTGATGCCGACGACGCCGGGAACGCGGTCCATGATGGTCAGCATGTCCCTCGGCGACAGGTAGTTCCAAGGGATGACGTTGTAGATGAGGATCGGCGTCTTCGTCTGTTCCCAGATCGTGCGGAAGTGGGTGATCGTCGATTCGAGCTGCGGCTTGAAGAGGTAGTGGACCGGCGTTACCTGCAGCGCCGCGATGTCGAGACCCTTGAGCAGCTCAAAACGCTCGACGGCCTCCTTGGTCGAGTTGACGATCAGACCGACAACGAATGGCACGCGGCCGGCGACAGCGTCATTGACAACCTTCATCGCAGTGGCGAACTCGTCGCGGGACAGGGCGTGACCTTCGCCGGTGGAGCCACCTGCCACAATCGCGCGCACACCGTTGGCGATCATCAGGTCGATCTGCGGCTCAAGCCCTTCCGGAACAAGATTCCCTTCGATGTCGAACGGCATCGTGATCGGCGGCAGGATGCCGGTGAGTAGGGTACGCACCGACTGAGCGATTTCGTTGGTCATCTTTGTCTCCACATCCCGTTCATTGGCGGCTGCTGCGATTGGAAGGCTTTCGCCGGCGACCCCGTGCTGCCGGACGCAGGGATCGATGTTACGACTAGAGTGCTTGGTTGATGGGCCGTGGTTAATGGCACAGCGAACAAGCGCGAGGTTCGACGTAAGAGCCAGGTTGAGGGAAACCTTGAGAGGATATTCTTGCTTCCTTGCTGCCGAATCACGCTTCGCTCGCAGCCGCCTCCAGCAGGAGGACGACCGCTTTCATGCCTGGATCGTCGAGTCCTACCGAACGCGCGCCGTACAGGTGGGCGCGTCCAAGACGTGACTCGCGGCTTCTGAATTCGTCGAGGGCCGCGCGTGCCGCGCTAAGGGTCGTCGCCAACATCCCTTCATCGGGTGTCCTCGTGTCCAGACCCTGCTCGATACGCAGGAGACTGTCGAGTACGGTCTTGTCGCCGGGGGTTGCGCCCGAGCGCTCGATGATGACCTGCGACGCTTGTGCGAGCATTGCCCGCATTTCCCCGCGATTTGCCGACGACTTGCCGCGGACGCTACGTCCGGCAGCCGAGAGTCCGATGGCGAGAACCGCCGCCAGGCTTGAACCACTGGACCGCGAAGTAGCACGGCCGAGCTCGAGCAGGGCCACGCCGATGTCTGGAGGCAGTTCCGCGGCAACGTCGTGGCATGCCCTGACGATCGCTGCAACAGTCATGCCGGTGTCGCCATCTCCAAGCGTGCGGTCGACCGCGTTGAGAGCGTCGCGAATCGCGTCACTACGGACGTGCATCCGCGCCAGCCCTTCGACGATCGCCGCGCTGGTCAGCATGCGGTCGGCCAAAACGGGCAGCGGGCAGGCGCGTCGAGGAGTGTTTCGAGCGCGCGGTCGAGGTACAGGATCGATACCGAGCAGCCTGCCATTTCCATCGAAGTGGCGAAGTGGCCGACGAAGCGCCGGCGAATGACAAGACCGGCGCGGTCGAGGATCTGCGCCGTGCGTCGGTACACGATGAGGAGCTCTTCGAGAGGCGTGGCCCCAAGACTGTTGACGAGTACCGCCACGCCGTCCGAGGCGAGCCGCTCGGCGTCGGCGATGAGTCGATCGATCATGGCGTCGACGACTGCATCGGCGTTGGCCAGCGCGGTTCGCCCCACGCCGGGCTCGCCGTGGATTCCCATGCCAAGTTCCATCTCCTCGTCGCCAAGCGTGAAGCCCGGTGCCGCGGAACCCGGAATGAGACAGGGCGACAGCGCCACTCCGATCGAGCGAGTGCGCTGTGCGGCGCGGCTGGCGACGTCCGCGACGGCTTCGAGTGGTGCACCTTGCACGGCGCGGGCGCCGGCGATCTTGAAGGCGAAAGTCATACCCGCTACACCCCGCCGCTTCTGGCGCTCCTCAGGTGGCGCGCTGGAGACATCGTCGGCGACGATCACCGTCCGTGTGGGTACACCGTGATCGGTCGCCTCGTCGCACGCCTGGGCAAAGCTCATGCGATCGCCGCCGTAGTTGCCGAGGATGCAGAGCACACCGGAGCCAGCATCGGCCGCCTGGATAGTCTCGACGCAGATATCGACCGGCGGACCCGCGAACACCTCGCCTACTGCACAGGCCGACAGGAGACCATCGCCAACGTATCCGGCGAACAACGGGAGGTGACCGAAGCCCCCTCCGGTTACCACGCCCACCTTGCCGGGCAAAGGTTCGCCTGCCCTCGTGATGACGCGGCCACGACGACCGATCCGACGATAGTTCGGAAATGCCGCGGTGAGACCATCGAGTGCTTCGTCGACGTAGTGCTCGGGATGATTGATGAGCTTCTTGTGCATGGCGTTGTTCGCTGCGTCGAGGTGATCCGGCACCAGCGCAGTGCACGAGACGAGTCGCACTTATATTCCGGAATCCGGGTGAGCATTCTGTTTGCGATGCAAGAATTCTGGACGCGATGATGTGCAGTGTCAAGTCGATGGTGCGTCATGAGAGTCCAAGTTGCGTGATAGGCGTTCCATAATCCGGAACATATGATCGCTTGACGGTATGAATGCGCAATGGCACCCTGTGTCTTGTCGCCCTGCGCCCGACCAGGAATTTGCCATGTCGCTGACCAACCGGGATCTGCGCTCCCGCCTGACCGGCATCGTTCCCCCTCTTGCCACACCTTTCGACCGCGAGGGTAACCTGGTCACCGAGGGAATCCGCGAGCAGATCGATTTCATGCGCCGCAACGGCGTGCGTGCCGCGGTGGCGGGTGGCAGCACTGGAGAGGGGCACACCCTGGATCGGGAGGATTTCGCGACGCTGATGCAGGAGACCGCGAAGGCGTGCGCGAGCGACGTTACCCTTGTTGTGGGGCTCGTCGTCAACAGCACACGCGAAGCGCTGCAGCGCGCTCGCCTGCTCAACGGTCTCGGTGTCGTGGCACTGCAGGTGACCCCGGTGCATTATCTCTTCAGGTGCGATACCGAGGGCAGCGTGCATCACTACCGCGCCATCCACGCTGCGACAGGCATTCCAATTCTCATCTACAACGTGATTCCGTGGAATTACCTGGAAGTCGACGTGATGCTGCAGATTATGCGTGAGGTACCCGGCGTCGCCGGGATCAAGCAGAGCGCCGGGGATCTCAAGTCGGTATCGGACTTGCTGGCCCGCATGGAGCCGCACAACCTGGTGTTGTCGGGGATCGACGCGATGCTCTATCCCGCCTTCACCTTCGGTGTGCACGGCGCGATCACGGCGTTGACCGCAGCCGTCCCCGGCGCGTGCGTGAAACTCTGGGACGCCGTGCAGGCCGGGGATCACCGTTCCGCGCTCGACCTCCATCGGCGGCTCAATGCGCTCTGGGACCTCATCCCGCATGCCAGCTTGCCGGCGTACACGAAGTACATCCAGCACAAACAAGGGCTGCCGCTCTACCACGGCCGGGCGCCGATGCAAGGTGTAGATCCATCACGCCAGGGCGCCATCGACGCGGCACTCCGAGCCTTGCCGCTGTAGCGACTCCATGGACCGACGGCTGCCCTTGTTCGCTCCGGCGGGTGTGCGCCGGCGGGTGTGCGCCGAGTTGACGGCACGCTTCGGAGAACGCGCACGATCGACCCCGGACGCCCGCGAGCAGCACAGTCGCGGCGAAGGCCTGCCCGACGCCGGGTTGCCGGACCTCGTGCTGTTTCCGGAGACCACCACTGAAGTGGCAGAGATTGCCCGGACCTGTGATGCCGCGCGCATGCCGATCGTTCCTTTCGGGGCGGGCACCTCGCTCGAAGGTCACGTCGCGGCGTTGCACGGCGGTGTATCGGTCGACTTCGCACGCATGAATCGGGTGCTGGAAGTCAACGCCCAGTCGCTCGACTGTCGCGTGGAGGCCGGGGTGACCCGCGAGCAGCTCAATGCCGAGATCCGAGCCACGGGTACCTTTTTTCCCGTCGATCCAGGCGCCAATGCCACGCTTGGCGGCATGGCGTCCACGCGCGCCTCGGGCACGAGTGCCGTGCGTTACGGCACCATGCGGGAGAACGTGCTCGGACTGACGGTGGTAACGCCGAACGGACGTGTGGTGAAGGTCGGCAGCCGCGCGCGCAAGTCGGCGGCCGGTTACGACCTCACCCGGCTGTACGTCGGCAGCGAAGGTACGTTGGGGCTCATCACCGAGCTGCAGCTGCGGCTCCATGGCGTGCCCGAAACCATCCGTACCGCCACTTGCCAGTTTCCGGACGTGGCCCGTGCGGTGAACACGGTGATGGCGGCGATGCAGAGCGGCGTTACCATGGCACGTATCGAGTTGCTCGACGCCGTACAGATGAGGGCGTGCATCGCATATTCGCGGTTGACCGCTCTCGAGGCGGTGCCCACGTTGCTCTTCGAGTTCCACGGGACGCAGGCCGCAGTAGGCGAGCAAGTATCGGCGCTGCAGGCGATCTCCGATGAGTTCGACGGTAGCCACTACCAGTTCACCGAGCGGGCCGAGGACCGGGGGCGGTTGTGGAAGGCGCGGCACAGTGCCTACCAGGCACTGCTGGCGCTCGAGCCGGGGAGCCGCAACATGGGCACCGATGCCTGCGTGCCCATCGACCGGCTGGCCGACTGCATCGCCGAGACGCAGCTGGACATCGTCGCCAGCGGCCTCACGGCGGCGATCGTGGGGCACGTCGGGGATGGCAATTTCCACGTCGGGATTCTCTTCGATCCGCAGGACGCGCACGCGCGGGCGCGGGCCGACCGGCTAGCCGAGGGGGTCAGCCGCCGAGCGATCCGGATGGGCGGCACCTGCACTGGCGAGCACGGCATCGGTCTGCACAAGCTTGGGGTAATGGCCGAGGAGCACGGTGAAGGCGTGCGCCTCATGCGCGACATCAAGCGTGCGTTGGACCCGAATGGGATCATGAATCCCGGCAAGACGGTTCCGGTGTCATGAACGGCCACGTCAACGCGGCGAACAACTGGAGCTGCGCGCCATGCTGAACCAGGTCATCTTCAGCGGACTCGCCATGGGGGGTATCTACGCGCTCGTCGCGCTTGGCTACGTGTTCGTGTGGAATACGATGTCGGTGGTGAACTTTGCCGCCGGAGAGTTCGTCACCTTTGCCGCCTTCGTCTTCGTGGCCACCTTCGTCACACAACTCGACTGGCCGTACGGTCTCGCAGCAATCGGCGCCATGGCCGTCATGGCCATGCTCGGCGCCGCCTTTGCGCGTGTCGTCTTCGCCCGACTGCAAAGCCAGCGGGTCCTCGTGGCCATCATCGCCACGGTTGGATTCGGCATCTTCCTCAAAGAACTCGCCCGCATCATCTGGGGGCCGGAGCCGATTCTCTACACCGGTGGCTTCAGCGCCGACATGTTGCAGGTGGGCGACGTGCGCGTGGGCAAGCAGCAACTGTTGATCCTCGCGGTCGTAGTGGCAGTCACCGTGCTGCAGCACTACTTTTTCACCCGCACCATGGCCGGCAAGGTGATGCGAGCGGTGGCCCTCGACCGGGATACGGCAGCGCTGATGGGTATCCCCGTGCAGACAGTGCTGGCACGCACCTTCGCCTACGCCTCGGTGCTTTCTGCGCTGGCGGGCATCCTCCTCGCGCCGCGGTTCTTCGTGACCACCGAGATGGGCACGATGGTGGGACTCAAGGGTTTCGTCGCGATGATCATTGGCGGCTTCGGCAGTGTCCCGGGTGCGATCCTGGGCGGGGTCCTCCTTGGCGTGGTCGAGAACCTGGCGGCGTTCGGCATCTCCTCCACTTACAAGGATGCCATTGCCTTCGCGCTGTTGCTCGTCTTCCTGGTCGTGCGTCCGGAAGGCATCCTCCCCGAGCGAACTGCCGATCGCGCATGAGTGCGCCGGTGCCGCACCCTGTTCCCATCGCGGCCTCGGTGCCAGCGTCCGGTGCCATGAAGGCGCGCAAGCTTCTGGTCCTGCTTATCCTGCTGGCGCTGGCGTTGCCCCCGTTGCTGGGCGTGAACACCTACGTGCTCCACGTCCTCAACCTGACCTGGCTTGCCGCCATTGCAGTGGTCGGACTCAACGTCGCCACCGGCATCACCGGCCAGATCGTGCTGGGGCAGGCGGCACTGGTGGGGATCGGTGCCTACACGACGGCATTGCTCATGTTGCGGGCCGCTGCGCCGTGGTGGATCGCCCTTCCGGGAGCGATGCTGCTCGCCGCCGTCGTCGGCGGGGTGCTTGGACTAGTCAGCACGCGCATCAAGGGCCACTATCTCGCGATTACCACGCTTGCACTCAACGAGATTTTCCGCATCGCGGTGACCAACGAGGCATGGCTCACCGGTGGACCCATCGGCCTGCGCGACATTCCTGTGTTCACCATGCCATGGCTGTGCTGTGGACTGGACGAGGATACCGATCACCAGGTCTACTTTGTCCTTCTTGTTGTCATGTTGCTGGTATGTGCCCTCGCCATACGGCTCATGAAATCTCCACTAGGCCGCGACATGCGGGCGGTACGTGACGACGAACTCGCGGCCGAGGCGATGGGAGTCAACTCCTTCGCCACCAAGACTCGAGCGTTCGCACTGTGCAGCGTCCTGGGTGCGCTATCCGGCGGCTTGTATGCGCTGTCGGTGGGTTTCATCTCGCCCAACAACTTCACGGTGTTCGAGAGCATCCGCCTACTGCTGATGGCCGTCATCGGCGGTTTGGGTTCGATCGGCGGGTCCGTATTGGGTGCCGCTGTGGTCACAATCCTTCCCGAGGCGATGCGCGGACTGCAGACGTATTACCTCGCCGCCTTCGGTGCCGCGGTGGTGATCATTCTGCTGGTGGTGCCGCGTGGCCTCGGTATCGTGGGCGACTGGCTTACGGCCCCCTGGTTGCCGGTTCCGATGCGCCCGTTGAAGGGATCGACCGTGCACTTGGCGCCGGCCATGCAGGGACTCCGGACGACGGTAGTCAGTGGCGGTCAGACGAGGCCCACTGCCAGCACGGATGACGCCGCTGCTGCGGGGGCCGGGCCGGCCGCACCCGCCCCCGCGGCGGAAGTACGGATCAGGATGAGCGAGAAGCGCGAGCTGGGTGCGCCGCTCCTCGTGGCTCGTCACGTCGCCAAGCAGTTCGGAGGCGTGCGCGCGCTGCACGACCTGTCGCTCGACGTCCGTGAAGGAGAGATCCTGGGCCTCATCGGGCCCAACGGCTCCGGCAAGTCCACGTTCATCAACCTGTGTTCCGGAATCGCGGCTCCGACCGGTGGCAGCATCGAATTGGGTGGGGAGCCACTCACCAGCCTTTCCGCGTGGGACATCCACGCTTTGGGGGTCGGGCGGATCTTCCAGAATGTGCGCCTCTGGGAGTCGATGAGCGTGCTCGACAATGTGCTGGTGCCGTACGCGAGAGGTGCGCGCTCGCCGGATGGCATCCGCGGGACGAAGCTGATGTTGGCTGATGACGGCGGTCGAGACGCGGCGATGGCCGCACTCGATCGTTTCGGAATACGCCACCTTGCCGATCGTCAGGCGGGCAGCCTGTCGTTCGGACAAAGCCGCCTGGTGGAACTCGCCCGCGCCACCATCACCGCTCCCCGGCTGCTGCTTCTCGACGAGCCCGCTGCGGGATTGCGCGGCGGGCTCGTCATGGAGCTTGCCGAGATGCTCGCCGGCCTGCGCGAGCAGGGCATCACGATCCTGGTGGTGGAACACCGCATCAAGCTCGTGATGGCGTTGTGCGATCGGGTGGTGGTGCTCAATCTGGGCGAGAAGATCGCCGACGATTCACCGCAGGCGGTCCAGCGCGATCTGACGGTCATCGAAGCCTACCTGGGGGAGCGCGTCGAGCCGGGCGCAATCGCTGCGACTCGCGCGGCGCGCGAAGGCGGATAGACGGCTTATGGCAACCAACGCGGGCACGGCCCGCCAACTGAGGAGGTAGCAGAATGCGAACGTCATCATCGACCCGGGCCCAATTGCTGGGTGCGGCACTCGCGATATCGATGTCGGTGGTCGGCACGTCGGTTGTCGAGGCGCAGACCACCATTGGTGCAGCCGCCCCGCTCACGGGTCAACGCGCCTTGCTCGGCCGCAACATGAAGCAGGGGATCGAGCTTGCGGTGGAGGAGATCAACGCGGCGGGCGGCGTGCTCGGCAAGCCGTTTGCCGTCGTGTTCGAGGACGATCAGGGCGACAACCCGAACGCGGGCATCAACGCGGTCAACAAGCTGATCCAGGTGGACAAGGTATCCGTCATGCTCGGACCCCACTACACCGTCAACCAGATGGCCACGCAGAAGAGTTTCTGTGAGCGTGGTCCCCTGTCGCTGACGGGCGCGAGCGGAGTTCCGGTGACCGCCAACAATTGTCGCTACGTCATCCGCGTGCGCGCGAGCGACATCATTCAGGCCAAGGCGCTGATCGAGTTCGCCCGCAAGGAACTCAAGGCCGAGAAAGTCGGCGTGCTCTACATTAACGACGACTTCGGCAAGGCGGGTGCGGACCGCGTCGTCAAGTCCATGCAGGCGATGGGGATGAAGCCGGTGGCGGAAGAGAGCCACAACCCCGGCGATAAGGATTTCTCTGCCCAGCTTGCGCGCTTTCGGAATGCCGGCGCTCAAGCCGTGATCATGTGGACGCACGACACTGAGGCGGCCTTGATCGTGCGCCAGGCGCGCCAACTCGGGCTCAACTTCCACTTCGCCGGCAGCACCTCGCTGTCTGAACCGTCGTTCCTCAAGCTTGCCGGCGACGCCGCGGAAGGGGTGCTCTCCGCTAACGACTTTGTGCCGACCAATCCCGATCCGAAGGTGCAGGCGTTTGCGAAGAAGTACGAAGCGAAGTACAAGATGGCTCCAGAGATCTGGGCTGCGGCCTACTTCGACGCCACCCATCTCGCGGCGCAGGCGATCAAGCAGGCCGGTACCGCCGACGCCACGAAGGTGCGCACCGCATTCGATACGCTGCGCTACACAGGCGTGCTGGGTGATTATCGATGCGAGGCCAACGGCGACTGCAACCACCAGATCCTGATCGTCGAGACCAAGGGAGGCAAGCCGATCGTGCGCTCCACCGTCAAGCTCTGATGTCCATGGCGTTCGCAGCGGACAGTACTTCCCATCTGCGCGCATGACGGCCGAGGTTCCGGTACTGGACCTGCGTCACGTCGATGCCTTCTACGGCATGGCGCAGGTTCTCTTCGACCTCTCGATCACCGTCAAGCGCCGGCAGGTCGTGGCAGTGATCGGCGCCAACGGGGCAGGCAAGTCGACGGCCCTCAACGTCATCACCGGTCGGGTCGCCGCCGCGGCCGGGGAGGTGCTGCTCGACGGTCGATCGATCGCCGGTAAGGCCACCCACGACATCATCGCGCAGGGTGTTGCCTGCTGTCCGCAACGTCGCCGCATCTTCGCCACGATGACCGTCACCGAAAACCTCGAGCTGGGCGGTTACGTGCACCGCCACGACAAGACGCTGCTGCGTCGCGGGCGCGACGAGGTGTTCGCACTGTTTCCCGCGCTCGAGCGCAAGGCGCAGGAGCTTGGAGGCCTGCTTTCAGGCGGCGAGCAGCAGATGCTTGCCATCGGTCGCGGCATCATGGGGCAACCCAGCGTGCTCTTGCTCGACGAGCCGTCGATGGGCCTTTCTCCCAAGCTTACGACCGAAGTGTTCCGCGACATCCGGCGCATCGCCGATGTCGGTCGAACCATCATGTTGGTCGAGCAGAACGCCTATGCCGCGCTCGGCATCGCCGACTTCGGGTATGTGCTGGAGGGCGGCCGGGTGGCTTTGTCCGGGCCCGCCGATCGGCTTGCCAGTGACGATTATGTTCGCCAAGCTTACTTGGGCGCGTAAGCGGATCGCCGAGGACGCTGCGTCGATCCGACTTGCGACGATGCCCGCGCGTCAGTGGAGTCATCGTCGGCCTCATGGCCGAGCTGTCGGGAGATCGACGCAGCGGTCTGTACCACGAGCTCGGCGAGCACGGGTGTGCGTTCGGCGCTCACCTGCTCGATCGGTCCCGTCACGCTTACCGCGGAGAACACCCGCCCAGATGCATCCCGGATCGGGGCCGCCACACAGTGCGTCCAGAGCTGGTGCTCGCCTTTGTCGGTAGCGTATCCCCGTTGGCGTACCCGCGCGAGGTCGCGTTGCAAAGCGAGGACCGTGGTGAGTGTGTTGCGCGTGTAGCGCTTGAGCCCGGCCGCAACGATGCGGTCGAGAACCTCTTGCGGCTGATGCGCGAGCACCGCCTTGCCCAGACCGGTGCAATAGGCAGGAGCGGTCTCGAAGAGGCGCGCGCCACGCATGACGTGCCCCGGCTGGTCCTCGCGCTCCACGACCACGATCTCCATCCCGTTGAATACCCCGAGGTGGGCTGCGGTGGCAGAGGCACGAGCAAGCTCGTCGACGAGTGGCTTCGCTTCCCGCATGAGGTCCATATTAGCGCGGGCGAGGCTGCCAAGCTCGAACAGGCCCAAGCCAAGGCAATAAGTCCCGCGGCGGATGTCCTGCTCGATGAACCCGATCTCGCGTAGCGCGGAAAGGATACGGTGCGCGGTGGCGCGGGGCAGCTGCGCATTCTCCGCGATGGCGGCGAGCGGCAGGTGCCGATCCACCCGCGAGAACGAACGGAGCACCCTCATCATCTTCGCGAAGGTCTGGATGCGATTCTTGGCATTCTCCGCTGGCGCGCGGGATGTCCCTGGCTGGCGAGGTTTGCCGTTTGTTCGCATTCCGGGATTATCGCCCGGAAAGTGGCAAGGCTTACGCCTGTCCCAACGTTGATGGATAGATTGCGCCTAAGTCGCTGACACGATGGAGAAAATTGCACACTTCATCGTCCTGTGCATGGCCCTTGCGCAACGGATCGGCATTCCAGCGCCAGTTCGGAGCGCAGCCCGGGCAGGTACCGATCACCACGCGAGTGAAAGTGCAGGTGGTCGCGCCAGGCGGCTAGGGAAAGCGCAGGACAGGAGGATCTGAACATGAGTCAGTGAAACCTATCAACGGAGTCCAGTTGGTGCCAGTCCAGCCCGGTCAAAACCGTAGCGGGTAGGCCGGTAGCGAGTGTTGCCATTCGTCGTGTGACTGACGGGTGAGAAGCGTACACAGCAAGGAAGCAGATCGGCACCTGCGCCGCCGGCGCGGCGGACGGAAACAGGGCGGCGAGCAGAAGGAGTCGCAGCATGGCCCGCGCATCTTCGTGCTCTAATCCGCGGATGCCAAGCCCGACCGAGCCGCCGCGCCGCTGTGCCTGGTGCGGGGAGGACCCGCTGTATGTCGCCTACCACGACACCGAATGGGGCTTCCCGGTCGCCGACGACCGGCGCCTGTTCGAGAAGATCTGCCTCGAAGGCTTCCAGTCCGGCCTCGCGTGGATCACCATCCTGCGCAAGCGCGAAGCCTTCCGCGAGGCGTTCGCGGGCTTCGATTTCGCGCGGGTCGCGCGCTTCGGTCCGCGCGATGTGACTCGCCTGCTCGGCAACGCCGGCATCGTGCGCCACCGCGGCAAGATCGAGTCGACCATCAACAACGCGAAGCGCGCGCGCGAAGTGTCCGACGAATGCGGCTCGCTCGCGGCGTACTTCTGGCGCTACGAAGCGCCGCGCCGGGCGCGGCCCGCGCACGTCTCCACCTCGCCCGAGTCGGTCGCGCTCGCGAAGGATTTGAAGCGCCGCGGCTTTAGCTTTGTCGGCCCGACTACGGTGTACGCATTCATGCAGGCGATGGGCCTCGTCAACGACCATGCGCACGGCTGCGCCACCCGCGCGGCGGTGCGCGATGCCCGGACACGCTTCTCGCTCCCCCGGTAACACGGCGTTACAACCCGGTGTCGGCCACCTCTTCCCGGTGAGCCGTTATCGCAAGTGTTGCACGCTCACGAAGGGAGAGACGAACATGAACGCACGCAAGTCGATGGCGCTCGCGGTGGCGGCGCTGTTCTCGGCGGCAATGGCGCTGCCCGCGGCGGCCGATGCCGAAGGCGGCAAGACTCGCACGCACAGCGTGCACCGGAGCAAGGGTGCGGACGGCGCGGTGGACGCTGCGCGTACCGGCCGCAAGGGCAACACCAGCACGGTCGACCGCAGCAAGGGCGCGGACGGCCTCACCGACAAGGTCGTTACCGGACCCAACGGCAAGACCGCGACGACCGACCGCTACCGTGGGTCGGACGGCTTGGTCGACAAGAAGGTGACCGGCGCCAAGGGCGGGGTGAGCACGGTCGACCGCAGCCGCGGCAGCGACGGACTCGTCGACAAGACCGTCACCGGCCCCAAGGGCGGCGTCGGCGCCGTCGACCGCTCGCGCAACGCGGACGGCACGGTGGACAAGACGGTGACCACGACGCGTCCGTAGCGGGCGGCGTCGGCACGGCGTCCGCGGCGGCCGCCGCCCGTACCCCGGGCGCGGCCGCTCGTGCGGCCTGCAAGGCGGATAAGCGGCCGGAATCGGCCACTGGTGCAACAAGTGCTATTGCGATCCCCATGAGCCGCAACGCGTTCGCAAGTCCCGCCCCCCTGGCCGTCGCTGCGCTGGCCGGGGCAACGGCTGCCCTCGGGGTCTGGCGATGGCTGCAGTTCACGGCATCGATGCGCGCGGGCGACGAGCTCGCCGACCACGCGGTCGCGTTCGCCCGGGACGGCAAGGCGCACGCGCCGAAGGTTCTGGTCGTGGGCGACAGCACCGGTGTCGGCACCGGCGCCGCGCGGCCGGAGGAATCGATCGCGGGCCTCCTCGGCGCGTCCTATCCGGACGTCGCCATCGACTTCTTCCACCCTGGCGAGACCGAGCACTTCTGCCGGCGCTCGCGCTACTTCGCCTGCGACGGGTTGCATCCGTCGAGCGCGCTGTACCGCTACATCTACGAAACGATGATCGCGGCTACGCCCATCGCCGCGCTGCTCGCGCGCCCGCGCCTTGCGGCCGTGCCTGCGCTGCCGCCACCGCCCGAGGCGCAGGTCGCGTAGCTGGTAGCATCTACCCCTTTCCCCACGCGGAAAGGCAAAGGCGCCGTGGCGCTCGCTCCCGAAGTGGTCGCGATCCTGTCGCGGGTTACCACCGCGACCGTCACCACCATCCTGCTGAAGAAGGGCCTGCGCAACGTCTGGATGC
>JADLEZ010000292.1 GCA_020845855.1 Burkholderiales bacterium | reverse complement strand
GGTGCGCGCGTTCGCCGACTTCCTGGTGCAACGATTCAGCACACCCGAATGGGCAGCGGTGAAGAAGCGCTGACCCAGCGGCGGGCGCGCTACCATGCGGCTTTCGCTCGCTAGGTGGAAAGGAAGAGCGCCATGCCGGCACGCGCAACGGGTAACGTCAAGGGACCGCTCTCCTCGAAGGAGCTGCAGCTGATCGATGCCTGGTGGCGAGCGGCCAACTATCTGTCGGTCGGGCAGATCTACCTCTTCGACAATCCCCTCCTTCGTAAGCCCCTGCGGCGCGAGCACATCAAGCCGCGGCTGCTCGGCCACTGGGGCACCACACCCGGCCTCAACTTTCTCTACGCGCACCTGAACCGCGTCATCGTCGCGCACGACCTCGACGTCATCTATCTCGCGGGCCCCGGTCACGGCGGCCCCGCGCTCGTCGCCAACGCGTACCTCGAAGGCACGTATACCGAGTACTACCACGCGGTGACGCCGGATGCGGAGGGGATGCAGCGCCTGTTCAAGCAGTTCAGCTTTCCCGGCGGCATCCCGAGCCACGTCGCACCGGAAACGCCCGGATCGATCCACGAAGGCGGCGAGTTGGGCTACGTGCTGTCGCATGCGTACGGCGCGGCGTTCGACAATCCCGATCTGATCGTCGCCGCGGTCGTCGGCGACGGCGAGGCGGAGACTGGCCCGCTCGCCACGGGCTGGCACGGCAACAAGTTCCTGAACCCGGCACGCGACGGCGCGGTGCTGCCGATCCTGCACCTGAACGGCTACAAGATCGCCAATCCGTGCTACCTCGCGCGCATCCCGCACGACGAGCTCGGCAAGTACTTCGAAGGCATGGGGTACCGGCCGTACTTCGTCGAAGGGCACGAGCCCGCGCTGATGCATCGCAAGATGGCGGCCACCCTCGATGCCGTGATCGCCGAGATCCGGCGCATCCAGCGCGACGCCCGCACCCGCGGCTTCAAGCGCCGCCCGGCGTGGCCGCTCATCGTGCTGCGCTCGCCCAAGGGCTGGACGTGCCCCGCCTACATCGACGGCAAGAAATGCGAGGACTATTGGCGTGCGCACCAGGTCCCGATGGGCGACATGGACAAGCGCGAGCACATACGGATCCTCGAACGCTGGATGAAGAGCTATCGTCCGCAGGAGCTCTTCGACAAGGCGGGGCGCCTCGTGCCCGAGGTCGCCGCGCTGGCGCCAAGGGGCGCGCGGCGCATGAGCGACAACCCGCACGCCAACGGCGGCCGTCTGCTGCGCGAGTTGCGCCTGCCCGATTTTCGCAACTATGCCGTCAAGACGAAGGCGCCCGGCGCGGCGGTGGCGGAAGCCACGCGGGTGATGGGGCAGTTCCTGCGCGACGCGATGAAGGAGAACCTGGCCGCGGGCAACTTCCGGCTGTTCAGCCCCGACGAGAACAACTCCAACCGCTGGCAGGACGTGCTCGACGTCACCAAGCGCTGCTACGTGGCCGAGATCCTGCCCGAGGACGACCATCTCGCCCCCGACGGCCGCGTGATGGAAGTGCTGTCGGAGCACCAGTGCCAGGGCTGGCTCGAGGGCTACCTCTTGACCGGCCGCCACGGCTTTTTCAGCTGCTACGAAGCGTTCGTGCACATCGTCGACTCGATGTTCAATCAGCACGCGAAGTGGCTCAAGGTGTGCCGGGACATACCGTGGCGCGCGCCGATCGCCTCGCTCAACTACCTTTTGAGCTCGCACGTGTGGCGGCAGGACCACAACGGCTTCTCGCACCAGGACCCGGGCTTTCTCGACCACGTCGTCAACAAGAAGGCGCAGGTGATCCGCGTGTACCTGCCGCCGGATGCGAATTGCCTGTTGAGCGTCACCGACCACTGCCTGCGCAGCCGCAACTACGTCAACGTCGTGGTGGCGGGCAAGCAGCCGGCGCCGGTGTGGCTTTCGATGGAGGACGCCGCGCGGCATTGCGCGATGGGGGTGAGCATCTGGGAATGGGCGAGCAACGACCGCGACGGCGATCCCGATGTCGTGCTTGCTTGCTGCGGCGACGTGCCGACCCTGGAGACGCTCGCTGCCACCGATTACCTCCGGCGGGAGTTGCCGCAGGTGAAGGTGCGGGTGGTCAACGTGGTGGATCTCATGAAGCTGCAGCCGCCACGCGATCATCCGCACGGCCTTCCCGACGCCGACTTCGACGAGATGTTCACGGTGGATCGTCCGGTCGTGTTCGCGTTCCACGGCTATCCGACGCTCATCCACAAGCTCACCTACCGGCGGGCGGGGCACGACAATTTCCACGTGCACGGCTACAAGGAGGAGGGCACCACCACCACGCCGTTCGACATGTGCGTGCTGAACGGGATCGACCGCTTCAGCCTGGTGGCCGCGGTGATCGATCTGCTGCCCCGGCTCGGTGGGCGCGCGGCGTATGTAAAACAGGCGCTGCGCCGCAAGCTGCTCGAGCATCATGCCTACATCCGCGAGCACGGCGACGACATGCCGGAGGTGCGCGACTGGCAGTGGCCGGCGGCGGGTGCGGCGGGCAAAGGCGCGCGCAGCCGCGAGGACACGGCGGCCGACAACGTCTGAACCGCCTACGCGTTGGTCGGGCGCGCGCGAGCGTCGAAAGATCAGGGTCAGACACTAATCTTCTTCCTTTGCCTCCAGAACAGAACAATTAGTGTCTGACCCTGATCACCGCGACTTCGATCCGGCCTCCATCGTCGTCATCGGTCTCCTGGGGCTCGCCGCGGCGATGGGCATCGGCCGCTTCGCGCTGACGCCGCTCCTTCCCGTGCTGGTGGCGGAAGGGACCACGCTCGGGCAGGGCAGCGCGCTGGCGGCAGCCAACTACGCGGGATACCTCGCGGGCGCCGTCGGCTGTGCGTTCGTGCACGTCGATGCGGGACGGCTCGCGCGCATCGGGCTCGT